>NZ_DAINOE010000004.1:0-70192 GCF_036735525.1 Arsukibacterium sp.
TGCCACTAGGCTTGTTGTTCACACCCTTTATCAGTTGCTGGTGGTTACGACGGCGTTACCAGCACCAGCTATCCAGCCTGCAAGCGAGCGAGCAGCAACTCACTACTTTGCTAAATACGGTAGATGCCTATATTTATATTAAAGACTTAAAACTACGCTATCAGTATGTCAATCCTAAGGTGGCGCAGTTGTTTCAGCGCACCCCTGAGCAAGTTATCGGCCATTCCGATTTTTTATTTTTTGACAGTCAAACTGCCGCCATTTTACAGGTTAACGATCAACGCGTGCTGCAGGGCGGCGAACGCATCGTTGAAGAAGAGCCCTTAACCACGACCGATGGCAAGAAGCTCACCTGCCTGGTGGTAAAGATTCCGCTACGTGATGCCAAGGGCAATATCTACGCGCTTTGTGGTATTGCGACTGATATTAGCGAGCATAAGCAAAGTCAGGCGGCCATTCATCATCTGGCATTTTACGATGCACTGACTGAGCTACCCAATCGCCGGTTATTTTTGGAGCGGCTGGCACAGGCGCATCAACTGTCCTGTCGTTTACCGCAAACCGGCGCCGTGCTGTTTATCGATCTTGACCATTTTAAAGATTTAAATGATACCCTGGGCCATGCAGTAGGCGATCAGCTTCTGCAACAAGTTGCAAAACGTCTTGCGGAGCAACTGAGAAAGACCGATACGCTGGCGCGGTTTGGGGGCGATGAATTTGTGGTGTTGGTCACCGATCTACAAGCTAAGTCCGAACTGGCCAGTCTGCGGGTTGAGGTGCTGGCGAATAAGTTATTGCAATGCCTGATCAGTGATTTTACTCTGGCAGAGCGGCAGTACAGCATTAGCGCCAGTATTGGCATTGCTATGTTTGATGATGCCGCCTCGGTAGATGAGTTGTTACAACGGGCTGATTTAGCCATGTATGACGCGAAAAATCGCGGTCGTAATCAACTTTGCTTCTTTAATCATCAGATGCAAGCGCAAGCCAGTGAGCGCACCCAATTACTGGCCGGTTTACGCCAGGCATTAAACGAGCAACAATTTTTTCTGCATCTGCAAGGACAGTATGACAGTCAGGGGCAACTGCTGGGCGCTGAGGTGTTATTGCGCTGGCAATATGCAGAGCATGGTTTAATATCGCCGGCTGATTTTATTCCGCTGGCCGAGAGCAGTAACTTAATTATCCCTATTGGTAATTGGGTGCTGCGCCAAAGCTGTGAAATCTTAGCGCAGTGGCGTTATATGACGCAGCGCCAGCATTGGCATCTGTCGGTAAACATCAGTGTCCGCCAACTGCAAGCGACTAACTTTGTCAGTACAGTGGCGGATATTTTGCAAAGTACCGGCGCAGATGGTGCTAATTTGGTGCTGGAGTTGACCGAGAGTCAGTTGCTGGAGGATGTTGAGCAAGTGATAAACACCATGCAGCAATTACGGCAGTTAGGCGTGCAGTTCTCACTGGATGATTTTGGTACCGGTTATAGCTCGCTCAGTTATTTAAAGCGGTTACCGCTATCACAGTTAAAAATTGATCGCAGTTTTGTGCGTGACATCTTAATTGATAGTAATGATGAAGCGATCGTGAAAACCATTCTGGCCTTAGGTGAGGCGCTGGAGTTACAGGTTATTGCTGAAGGGGTAGAATCAGCGGCACAACATCAGGCATTAACTATGTTAGGCTGCCAGCAGTTTCAGGGTTATTATTTTGCCCGTCCCAGCCTGTTACAAGACTTAAAGGCGCAATGGCAGCCGCCGTCAGGACCACAGAGCGAGCCTGTTTAAAAACTGTTGGCCGTGTTGTGATAGCAGCCATATCAACAAGATACTATTGCCGATAACGACCAGCCAGAATTCGCGTTGAAATAAAAACTTACTGCGTTTATGCGCCAGTTTCTTTTGGGCAATTAACGCCCCTGGCCAGCCACCGATTAAACTAAATAACTGTAGGCTTTGCTCGGGCAGGCGGGTACTTTGCCGGGCGATAGCAGCATTTTTGTCGGCCTGGTACAGCCAAAAGGTAAACAAGCTGGCTTCGATATACAGCAAAGGCAACACATAGGGCAAAGAGCCAAATAACAGCGCTATCACTACCAGCACCAGAAAAGCACAGCGAAAATACAAGGCGACATCCTGGGTGTAATCTAAATCAACAACAGGAGCAATCCGTTGTGCGGTGTGAGGGTGGGCGTTTGGCTGTGCCTGCTGCAGCACGGTTAAGGCCTCGGCGATAGGCCGGTTTTTGCGGTCATGGCCAAGTTTAAATGACAGCATGTCACCTTCGCCTGGCCTTGGGTTTGGCACCTCAAAGTCACGAATATGGAAAAATAATTTTTGCTCCGTTTGGTCGCAGACCACAAAGCCAAAGCCTTTATCGTCGCGCCAAAACACTACCCTTCCGGTTAACTGCATTATGTATCACCAGGCTGTCAGTCAGCAGTGTAAGAAGTCGACGCTGCACATCAGCTGTGCAGCCAGCACTATCGTAATAGAGTACTGTAACAGATTATAACTGAATTGCCGGTGAATTCAGTTCGTATTAGCGGTCGTTTATCTGCAGTCTCATCGACAGATCCACTGCCTGTACATGTTTGGTCAGGGCGCCGCTGGAGATATAATCAACCCCGGTACTGGCCAGTTCGGTTAATCGTTCAGCGGTAATATTACCTGACACCTCAAGTTTAGCTTTTCCGGCATTAAGCGCCACTGCTTGTTGGATATCAGCCAGGGTAAAATTATCCAGCATAATGATATCGGCATTCGCCGCTAAGGCCTGTTGCAGTTCGCTAAGGTTTTCTACCTCCACCTCGAGGGGTTTTCCAGGAAAGTTTTGCCGTGCAGTGTTAATAGCGGCACTAATACTGCCAGCCGCAGCGATATGATTTTCTTTAATTAAAAACGCATCGAACAGACCAAAACGATGGTTTAAACCGCCACCACAACTGACCGCATATTTTTGGGCAAAGCGCAGCCCCGGCAGGGTTTTGCGGGTATCCAGCAGCCGGGTGTTGCTGGCGGCTAAATACTGCACATAATGCGCAGTGGTGGTGGCGGTGCCACTGAGTAATTGCAGAAAGTTCAGTGCTACCCGCTCGCCGGTCAGTAAGGTGCGGGCCTGGCCACTCAAAGTGCATAATAGACTGTCTGGTGCCACCTGCTGGCCATCTGTTACTTGCCAGTTAATGGTCACGGTGCCGCCAAGCTGGCTGAACACTTCATCCAGCCAGGCACAACCACAGACAGTACAGGCTTCGCGGCTGATAATAGTGGCCGTGGCCTGTTGTTCCGCCGGGATCAGTGACGCGGTAATATCGCCGGTATCCAGCGGTTGGCCGCCCAGATCTTCGGCCAGTGCGGCAGCCACAGTGCGGCTGATTTCTTCAGACAATAACGGATGACGTACAACAGCAGACAAAGTAGGCATAATTAATTTCGCTGGATCAAAGTGAGTTGGTTTCCTTGCTGGCGGAATTCTAACTGTTTTAGCGCACTCATGCCTAATAAAATCTCTGTGCCGCCCATATTCGGCACTATGCTGGCGGCGACCTGGGTCAGCACTATATCACCCAATTGTAGACTGGCGATTTCACTGCGCCAGGCCTGTGCCACGCCGTTGGCGGTCATCACCTGAATAGCGGCGCCACGCGGCATACCCAGTTGCTGCGCTATGGCAGAAGGCACTGCTACCTTAGTGGCACCGGTGTCCAGCAAAAAGGTTACCTTTTGCTGGTTAATCAGGGCAGTACCCACATAATGGCCGGCGCGATTGCGGGTTAGCTCAGTGATCACTTCGCCTTGACCGCCACGCAGGCTATGTAATTGCTGGTTTGGATTATCCTGTTTAGCCAGATAATCCTGAAAAAACCAAAATAGCCCGCCCAGTAAGAGTAGCCAGGTAATGAAGGTAAATACCCGGGCAATGCCGGCTGTGCTCTGTGGCTCTTGCATAAAAACTCCGCTGCACCGACAATAAGGCTACAGCTTACGCAGAGCCGCTTTAAAAGGCAAAAATCACAAGGCAAAATTCCTGATGCTATTGCCACCTCAAATGATTCAGCGTGCCAGCCCGCACCATGACGAGCGCCCAGTTGCCGGCGATATCAGCTTATTGGTGATCCATAATATCAGCTTGCCGGCGGGTGAATTCAGCCGCGATCCGGCAAACAGCTATGTCGATGCTTTATTTTGCGGCACCCTGGATTGCCAGGCGCAAGCCAGCTTTTGTGACTTACAAGGCTTAAAGGTCGCCGCGCATTGTGTGATTTGGCGTGATGGTCAGATATTTCAATATGTGCCTTTTACGCGCCGCGCCTGGCATGCCGGTGTCAGTGAATTTCAGGGAAGGGCGCGCTGTAATGACTTTTCTATTGGCATAGAGTTAGAAGGCAGCGATAATTTACCTTATACTGAACAACAATATAGTAGTTTGCTGCAACTAAGCCGCTACTTATTACAGCAGTTTCCTGCTATCAGCCCAGAGCGGATAGTCGGGCACTGTGATATTGCACCTGGTCGGAAAACCGATCCCGGTCCGGCATTTGACTGGACCCGCTTTTTATCAGCGCTCTAAGGAGAACTAGGCATGACCCTGATTAGTATGTTACTGGCATTGATTATCGAGCGGCTGGCAGTGCGCAGTGCTGTCTGGCAGGCCCGGCCGTATTGTCAGGCATATTTGCGACTGAGTGCCGATAGCCCATTAGCCAAAGTAGCGCAACATCCGCAGGGCCAATATCTGTGGATTATTCTGCCGGGTGCGCTGCTGGCGTTATTGTTAGGTTTGATTGATAGTCGTTTACTGACGCTGGTGGTGAATACGCTGATATTACTACTGGGCATCGGCTGCTGGCATTACCGCCAGTTGTATAAGCAGTATTTAAACGCGCAGGAGCGCGGCGATCAGGAAGCGGCGTTTTTAAGTATGCAGCAAATCCGCCAGGATAGCGGCAGTAGCCTGGAGCAAAGCAGCTTTGGCCAGTTATTGGTATGGCTGAACTTCCGCTATTACGCTGCTGTGGTGTTCTGGTTTTTAGTGTTGGGCGTATTTGGTGTCATTACTTATGTGTTGCTGCGCCAGCTACAAGAGCCGACTATTCTGGAAGGAGAGCAGGATGCCGAACGTTTCGCCAGCTTGCAGCCCGAGGGCGTCAGTAAAGATGCGGTAAGCCATTTAGCCCACTGGGCCGATTGGTTCCCGGCCCGCTTGTTTGGCCTCGGTTTTGCGCTGGTGGGGTATTTCTCGCGCGCCTCTAATGCCTTACTTGGCTATTTTTTAGATTTCTCTGCCAGTAACGAGCAATTAATCAGTGAAGTGGCTGCTGCCGCTGAGCCACTGCCAGAAGCCAGCCAGAATACCCTGGAAGACACCAGCGCTATGGTGCAACTGGCTAAGCGCAATATGCTGTTCTTTTTAGCCTTTACTGCCATCTTAACGCTAAGCGGCTGGCTTAGTTAAACCCGTTTTACTCTAAAACAAGGCGCCCATATCGGCGCCTTTTTTGTGCTTTTTATGTATTGCTCATAGCGCCTTTTTTGCTAAAGGCGCCAGTTAACGTTAACGACCGGCCGCTAATGGCTTCGTCAAGTTATAATTGGTCAGACCAATTTATGCCATTGGTGAGACATCGGGCGATTTTTGAGCATTAACTCTAACTTATTGCAGCTTGCAGACTGTGAAAAAATCTGCTTTATTTACATCCTGTGCCAAAAATGATAGCCTGCTGCCCACTTTAGTTAAATTGGTAAGACCAATTTACAATGATGGATTTAGCCGAAGGTGTTAAGCCCTCGCCGCAGCAAAAGGATGCAATTGACTCACTATGGCTGATTTAAAAATTAAGCCGGCCAAACTGTCTGATCAGATAGTGGCGCAACTGGAGCATTTGTTGTTAGAAGGCAGCTTTGCGCCAGGGCAAAAACTGCCGTCAGAGCGGGAGTTAGCCGAGCGCTTTGCCGTGTCGCGCCCATCATTGCGTGAGGCTATTCAGAAACTGGAAGCCAAGGGGCTGCTGAGCCGGCGCCAGGGTGGGGGTACCTATGTTTGCGATAATCTGGTTAAAGATCTCACCGATCCGCTGTTTAGCCTGATGGCGCAATATCCGGATTCGCAATTTGACTTTCTGGAGTTTCGCCACGCGCTGGAAGGCATTTGTGCTTACTATGCGGCGCTACGCGGTACCGAGAGCGATCATAAAAAAATTAAAAGCTTATATGAAGAAATATGCCTGAATCAGCAGTTTCAGGATGCCGAGGCCGAAGCCAAAGCGGTGAGCCAGTTTTATCTGGCGGTAGCCGAAGCCTCACATAATGTCGTGTTGTTACATTTGGTCAGAAGTTTAACGCCGTTAACCGAACAGAATATCCGTTTAAATCTGGATGCATTGCAGCAACGTGATGGCATCGCCGAAAAATTAAATGAGCATCGGCGGCGGTTAATGCAAGCGGTGATTAGCCGGCAACCAGAATTGGCGCGGCAGGCCAGTAATGGTCATTTGGCGTTTATTGAAGAAGCCTTGTTAGAACTGGACAAGGAGCGCTCTCGCATCGAGCGTTCTTTGCGCCGCTCGCAACAGAGTTAATACTTATAATTTTTAGCGCCCGCGGGCGTGCACAACCATAGGAAACCTCGATATGTCTGAAGTCAGCAAGATTGACATCGACGCTCTGGAAACAAAAGAGTGGCTGGAAGCACTGGAATCTGTAGTGCGTACCGAAGGGGTAGAGCGGGCGCAATTCCTGCTTGAACAGGTACTGGAACAAGCCCGCTTAGAGGGCGTGGCTATGCCAACCGGCGTGACCACCAACTATATTAATACTATCCCGCCGCAACAAGAGCCGGCTTACCCGGGGGATGTTAATCTGGAACGACGCATCCGCTCGGTTATCCGCTGGAACGCCATTATGATCGTACTGCGTGGCTCGAAAAAAGAGCTGGAACTGGGCGGCCATATGGCGTCTTACCAGTCTTCCGCGGCCTTTTACGAAACCTGTTTTAACCATTTTTTCCGCGCACCCAATGACAAAGACGGCGGCGATTTAGTCTATTATCAGGGCCATATTTCGCCGGGTATTTATGCCCGCGCCTTTGTTGAAGGCCGCTTAACCGCTGAGCAGTTAGATGGCTTTCGCCAGGAAGTTGATGGCAACGGCTTATCCAGCTACCCGCACCCTAAATTAATGCCGGAGTTCTGGCAGTTCCCTACGGTGTCTATGGGCCTGGGCCCGATTTCAGCGATTTATCAGGCACGTTTTTTAAAGTACTTAAATGGCCGTGGTTTAAAAGACACCAGCGCGCAACGGGTGTATGCCTTTTTAGGTGATGGCGAGATGGATGAGCCGGAATCACGCGGTGCCATCAGCTTTGCGGCCCGTGAAAAACTGAATAACCTGTGCTTTTTAGTTAACTGTAACCTGCAGCGGCTAGACGGCCCGGTAATGGGTAACGGCAAGATTATTCAGGAACTGGAAGGCTTGTTCCGTGGCGCCGGCTGGAATGTCATTAAAGTGGTGTGGGGCCGTGGCTGGGATAAGCTGCTGGCTAAAGACACCACTGGCAAGCTGTTACAGCTGATGAACGAAACAGTCGATGGTGATTATCAGACCTACAAAGCGAACGATGGCGCCTTTGTGCGTAAGCACTTCTTTGGCCGTTATCCGGAAACCGCTGCGCTGGTCGCCGATATGACCGACGAAGAAATTTTTGCGTTAAAGCGCGGTGGTCATGAGCCGTCTAAGCTGTTTGCGGCCTTTAAAGCGGCGCAAAACTGCACCGATAAGCCTACTGTTATTCTGGCCAAAACCGTTAAAGGGTATGGCATGGGTGACGCCGCTGAGGGTAAAAACATTGCCCACCAGGTGAAAAAAATGGACATGACTCATGTGCTGCAATTACGCAAGCGCCTGGGGCTGGAAGACTATATCAGCGAAGAAGCAGTTGCAGATTTACCCTATATTGAGCTGCCAAAAGGCTCGCCTGAGCTGCAATACCTGCATGACAGGCGTCAGGCGCTGCATGGCTATACGCCGGTACGCTTACCTAACTTTACCAAGCCGCTGACACTGCCTGAACTGAATGCCTTTGAGCCGTTATTAGTGGAACAAAAACGCGAAATCTCCACCACCATGGGGTATGTGCGGGCGCTGAACATATTGTTAAAAGACGAGCACATTGGTAAGCAGGTGGTGCCGATTATTGCTGATGAAGCCCGTACCTTTGGTATGGAAGGCTTGTTCCGGCAAATTGGTATTTATAACCCGGGTGGCCAGACCTACACCCCGGAAGATCGCTCTGTGGTCAGTTACTACAAAGAAGATACCGGCGGTCAGGTGTTGCAGGAAGGCATTAACGAGCTGGGCGCGATGTCGTCCTGGGTCGCGGCGGCTACCTCTTACAGCACCAACGATTTGCCGATGATCCCGTTTTATATCTACTACTCGATGTTCGGTTTCCAGC
This sequence comes from Arsukibacterium sp., assembly GCF_036735525.1. Taxonomy (NCBI): domain Bacteria; kingdom Pseudomonadati; phylum Pseudomonadota; class Gammaproteobacteria; order Chromatiales; family Chromatiaceae; genus Arsukibacterium; species Arsukibacterium sp. Next base: position 8,452 of record NZ_DAINOE010000004.1, read on the forward strand.
GGGTGGGCGATATGGCCTGGATGGCCGGTGATCAGCAAGCACGCGGCTTCCTGTTGGGCGCCACGGCCGGTCGTACTACGCTCAATGGTGAAGGCTTACAGCATGAAGATGGCCACAGCCATGTGCTGGCCAGCACAGTGCCAAACTGTATTTCTTATGATCCTACCTACGTGTATGAGCTGGCGGTGATAATGCAAGACGGTATTCGCCGTATGTATGGCCCGCAGCAGGAAAATATTTATTACTACATTACCGTGATGAATGAAAACTACCATCACCCGGCAATGCCAGAGGGCGTGGAAGAGGGCATTCGCAAAGGGATTTACAAGCTGGAAAGCCTGAACGGCGATCGCGGTAAGGTACAGCTGTTAGGCTCAGGCACTATTTTAAATGAAGTGCGTAAAGCCGCAGAGATCCTCAGCAAAGATTACGGTGTGGCGTCTGATGTGTATTCAGTGACCTCGTTTAACGAGTTGGCGCGGGATGGTCAGGATTGTGAGCGTTACAATATGCTGCACCCGGATGGCAAAGAGAAAACGCCTTATATCGCCAGTGTGATGAACAAGGCGCCGGCCATTGCGGCCACCGACTATATGAAAAACTATGCCGAGCAGGTACGGGCTTTTGTTCCAGCCAGCGCTTATAAGGTGTTGGGCACGGACGGCTATGGCCGCTCAGACAGCCGGGAAAACTTGCGCCGGCATTTTGAAGTCAACGCCGGCTATATTGTAGTGGCTGCGCTGAACGAATTAGCGAAGCAGGGCGAGTTGAAAAAAGCGGTCGTTGCCGATGCCATTAAGAAATTTGGTATCGACGCTGATAAAACTAACCCGCTGTACGCATAAGAGGATGAGTCATGACGATTGAAATTCATGTGCCGGACATAGGTGCGGATGAAGTTGAAGTAACCGAGATCCTGGTCAAGGTGGGCGACAAGGTGGCTGCCGATCAATCATTGCTCAGTGTTGAAGGTGATAAAGCCAGCATGGAAGTGCCGGCTGCTGAAGCCGGGGTAGTGAAAGACATTAAGGTGAAGGTGGGCGACAAGGTGAAAACCGGTAGCCTGATTATGACTTTTGAAGGTGAAGGCGCTGACAAAGCCGAAGCGGCACCGGCAAAAGACGACCCCAAAGCCGACAGCAAAACTGAAGCTAAAGCTGAAGAAAAAACTGCAGCCAAAATGCCAATCCAGGCGACCTCAGCACAACAGGTGAAAGTACCGGATATCGGGGGTGATGCCGTTGAAGTCACTGAGATTATGGTGAAAGTGGGCGATACTGTTACCGAAGATCAGTCTTTGCTCAGCGTTGAAGGCGATAAAGCCAGTATGGAAGTACCGGCTCCCTTTGCGGGTAAGGTAACAGAGATCAAAATCAGTGTCGGCGATAAAGTCTCGACTGGCAGCCTGATAATGGTATTTGAAGCTGCTGCGGCTGAGAGTGAAGCGGAAACTGCCGAGGCGCCAAAAGCGGAAACTAAAGCAGCAGCTAAAACCGAGGCGGCGCCAAAAACCGAAAGCAAAGATGACGATAAGTCCTCTGCCAGCTCAGACACTGCTGCTAAAGGCGATGGCTTTGTTGAAAACAGTGCCTATGCCCATGCCTCTCCGGTGATCCGCCGTTTAGCGCGCGAGTTTGGCATTAACCTGGCTAAGGTAAAAGGCAGTGGTCGCAAAGGCCGGGTGGTGAAAGAAGATGTGCAAAGCTATGTGAAGCAGCTGGTAAAACAAGCGGAAAGTGGCGCTGCTTCTGGTGCAGGCAGCACTGGCTCTGGAAATAGTGTTGGCTTTGATTTAATTGCCTGGCCTAAGGTCGACTTTGCCAAGTTTGGTGAAGTAGAAAGCAAGCCGTTGTCACGTATTCAGAAGTTGTCGGGCAATAACTTGCACCGCAACTGGGTGCGTATTCCTCATGTGACTCAGTTTGACGAAGCCGACATTACTGGCCTGGAAGACTTCCGCAAAGAGCAAAATGCGCTGGCGGATAAGAAGAAGCTGGGCGTGAAATACACACCACTGGTATTTATCATGAAAGCGGTGGCTAAGGCACTGGAAGAGTTCCCGACCTTTAATAGCTCACTGTCAGACGATGGCCAAAGCTTAATTCTGAAAAAATACGTGCACTTAGGCATTGCAGTCGACACACCAAATGGCTTAGTGGTGCCGGTAGTAAAAGACGTCAACAAAAAAGGCATTATTGAGTTATCGCGCGAGCTGATGGAGATATCGGCCAAGGCACGCGAAGGTAAACTGACCGCTGCCGATATGCAGGGCGGCTGCTTTACTATCTCAAGCTTAGGTGGCATTGGCGGCACGGCCTTTACGCCGATAGTGAATGCGCCGGAAGTGGCCATCTTGGGTGTCTCTAAGTCGGAGATTAAACCTAAGTGGAACGGTAAAGAGTTTGAGCCTAAGTTGATGGTGCCCTTGTCGGTATCCTACGACCATAGGGTTATTGACGGCGCCCTGGCGGCACGCTTTACTGCCACTTTGGCCAGTTATCTGGCCGATATCCGCCAGATTATTATGTAACAGCTTAGCTAAGAGCGAATTTTGTGTCCCGTACTGAAAAGTTACGGGACAACGCTCAGGCAGGATGTTAAAATTCTGCCACTTTTTTCGCCTGACAGCCGTGCCCTACATGCCGTTGTCAGTACTCTGAACCGATAAAGAAAGGTAATACGATGAGCAACGAAATTAAAACCCAGTTAGTAGTAGTTGGTGCAGGCCCTGGTGGTTACTCTGCCGCATTCCGCGCCGCCGACTTAGGCTTAGAGGTAACACTGGTTGAAGCGCGCAGCACCTTAGGTGGCGTCTGTTTGAACGTGGGTTGTATTCCGTCAAAAGCCTTATTACACGTTGCTAAAGTGATTGACGATGCCCGTGATATGGCGTCACATGGCGTGACCTTTGGCGAGCCAAAAATTGATTTAGACAAAATCCGCAGCTGGAAAGACAAGGTAGTTGGTCAGTTAACCAACGGCCTGGCGGGCATGTCTAAAATGCGTAAGGTTAAGGTCGTTAACGGCTTTGGTAAATTTACCGGTGCCAACACCTTACAGGTTGGCGATACCAAAATTACCTTTGAACACGCCATTATTGCCGCGGGTTCAGAGCCGGTATCACTGCCGTTTATTCCAAAAGATGACGATCGCGTCATTGATTCAACCGGCGCGCTGGAATTAAAAGATATTCCGGGTGAAATGCTGGTTTTAGGTGGCGGTATTATCGGTCTGGAAATGGGCACTGTGTATCGCGCACTGGGTTCTAAAGTATCAGTAGTAGAGTTTGCTGATCAGTTAGTCCCGGCTGCTGATGCGGACATCGTGAAAGCTTACACCAAGTACAACAGCAAAAACTTCAACATCATGCTGTCTACTAAAGTTACTGCAGTTGAAGCAAAAGACGACGGCTTATATGTAACCTTTGAAGGCAAAAATGCCCCAGAGAAAGCGGTACGTTACGACAAAATTCTGGTAGCGGTTGGCCGTAAGCCAAACGGTAACCTGTTAGATGCTACCAAAGCCGGTGTCAAGGTTGATGAACGTGGCTTTATCAATGTAGACAAGCAACTGCGCACTAACGTGGGCCATATCTATGCCATTGGTGATGTAATTGGTCAGCCGATGTTAGCGCACAAGGCCGTACACGAAGGTCACGTTGCCGCTGAAGTGATTTCTGGCATGAAGCACTACTTCGACCCGCGTTGCATTCCATCAGTCGCCTACACAGATCCAGAAATGGCCTGGACGGGCGTTACCGAGAAAGAAGCCAAAGAGCAGGGCTTAAAGTTCGAAACCGCCGTGTTCCCTTGGGCCGCTTCTGGTCGTGCTATTGCTTCAGCGCGTACTGAAGGCTTCACCAAGCTGATATTCGACAAAGAAACCCACCGTATCATTGGTGGCGCTATTGTTGGTATTAACGCCGGTGAAATGCTGGGCGAAATCTGCTTAGCGGTAGAAATGGGTGCTGATGCTGAAGACATCGCATTAACCATCCACGCTCACCCAACGCTGAACGAGTCTATCGGCCTGGCCGCTGAAATTTACGAAGGCTCAATCACCGACCTGCCAAACCCTAAAGCCAAGAAAAAGTAATTTTCTGACGTTTTAGATAACACAAAGGCCGCGTATGCGGCCTTTGTTGTTTTAATGGCGCAGTCTTTTATACAGCAGTTTTAATGCAACGATAAAGCTTGTCACCAAACATCTGCCAAGCTGATATTCGACAAAAAACCCACCGTATTATTGGTAGCGCTATTGTCGGTATTAACGCCGGTGAAATGTTGTGCGAAACCTCCGAAAGCTCAATCACCGACCTGTTGTTGAACTCTTTATGAGTGTAAATATAGGGAAAATGTTGCTAAATAGTGTTTTGTGGTTATTCTTGTGCCGCAAAAAATGCTATGCAGTCTTAAAAAATGGAGTTTTTATGAAAGTTTTTTGGAGGCATAGCTTCATTAGAATGTGCCCGCGCTTTACAAAATATGCGGTATTAGGTCGGAATTAATATTTCTGATCCTTCGACATCAATAATAATTTTTTTGATCATGATGTTTTACATCATTTCGATGGTGGTCTTAAGTTACTATCTGAGTAAACGTAAAAACCAGACACCCAAAATATGTGCCGCTTTGTTTTTATAAAGGTTTTTATCACGCCCACCTTGCTTTCAGCAGCAGCTTCTAACACACTGAATTGCGACTTACCATAGAGGAGTTCACATTTGCGGCTTGCTTCGTTTTGCCGGTGTTTGTTTTTCCTGTTCAGTTTGGCGTTAAGCTGCTGCGTTTTATCGTCAGCTAGCGCGGCCTCCAGCTATTATGAAAAAGTACGCATTGACAACAATCTGCCTAATGTCGGCATTTACAGTATTACCCAAGACCATCATGGTTACCTGTGGCTAGCGTCAACCAACACCGGTCTGTTGCAATTTGACGGTTATCAGTTTCAACAACATCCACTACTAAACAACAGTCTGACCAAGCTGAAATCGGTGCCGGATATCGACGCCATAGTGTTTGATCAGCATAACAATTTATGGGCAGGCACCTGGGGTTATGGCCTGGCGCAACTTCAGGCGGCTGATGGCAGCATCAGGCTGTTTAATGGCATTGAAGATGCCCTGGCTGGCAGTTATGTACAAACGCTGTTTAAAGACCAGCAACATCGTATCTGGATCGGTACCACTACCGGCATTAATCGCTATGACGACGCCAATGGCCTCAGCCGGCTCGATAGCGACAGCAACGCCTTACCCAGCCGGCGCATCTGGGCTTTTGCCGAAACGGACGATCAAACTATCTGGCTGGCCACCTCCAACGGCTTATTAAGCTGGCACGATAGTACCGGATTTGGCCCGGTGTTGTTTCCGCATGACGAGGGTAGCGCCGATAATGAAATCCGCGCCCTACACGTTATTAATAACGAGCTTTGGGTGGGCACGAGTGCTGGCCTGTTTGTTTATCTGCCAGCGGAAAACCGCTTTGAGCCCGTCACGTTGCCGGCAGCGCACCAACTGCCGGTTATCAATACGCTGGCACGCAGTGTTAACGGCCATTTACTGCTGGGTACTTTCAATGGCATTTACACGGTGGACGTGGCGCAGCGGCGCTTTATCCGCCATGTTAATAACCAGCTAGCCGAGCTTGAACAAGTAAATGTGCGCAGCATTTTTGTCGATAACAGCCAGGTGACCTGGGTGGGCACACGTGAAAGCGGCTTGCTGTTTAAAACCCGGCAACGAGCTGCCTTTCAAAATAGCGCTGACGCTGCCCTTACCGCTTTGCAACAAAGCCTTACTGCGCCGGTGCTAACCTTGCTGGCCGAACCTGACCAGCTTTGGCTTGGCCAGCAAGGCATAATAAGCCAGTATCAGCATGCCAGTGGCCAGACTCAGCATTTTACGGTACCGGGCCGGGTTAACGTGCTCAGGCGCGCGCCGGATGGCAGCCTGTGGGCAGGCAGCGACAATGGCATTTTTCGCTTAACCGCTGATACGCATCAGTTTGTTCGGTTTGAGCAGCCTTACACTAGCGTTCAGCTACCGCAACGCAATGCGCGTGATATCCGCATTATTGATGAGCAGCACACGCTGATCAACCTGTGGCAAAATGGCATTTTGTTATTTGATCAACAAAGCGGTAAAAGCCGGCAGTTTATGGCCGATATCAGTCGCGTCCTGGTGGGCGATGCTATTCAGGCTACATTGATAACGCCACAACATATCTGGCTAGCCAGCCGCCTTAGCGGTATTTATCTGCTGGATCGTAACAGCCTTAGCGTCAGTTCACTAACCAGCAGTAACCCCTCACCGTTACTGGCCCCCGACTTCACCGGCCAGCTCACCTGCCTGGCTACAGCGCCCAATAACAGCGTGTTAGTCTGTACCGAGCAAGGCTTGCTACGCATTTGGCTAAACAGCGGCGAGGTCAAACTGATTGCCGCTAAATCTGGCTTAAAAGGCAGCTGGCTGGTGGGCGCCCATAGCGACAAACATCATAATATCTGGGTTATGACCACAGCCGGTCTGGATTTAATTAAAGCTGATGGCAGCATTAAATTTTTTAATATCAGTGATGGTTTAACCAGCAATGAAATGATGTTCGGCGCGGTAGCAGAAGATGAGCGTCATTTGTACTTTGGCTCAGACGCGGGCCTGGAACTGGTAACCCCGACCTTATTGCTGGCACCGCTGCCCCCGCTGCAGCAAGCTATCAGTAAGGTTACCTTAGACCAGCAGCTGGCTACACCATTAATTAATTTAGCGCCGGTGACCAAACTGCAAGTACCGGCAACCATTTCAAGAGTGGCTTTTCATTTCGCCAACTTTGACTTTAATAAACCTGGCCGGCAACGTTATTTATATAAACTGCAAGGCTATGACGACAACTGGCAACAATTGAACGACAGTAATGTCGCGACCTACACCAACCTGGCTCCTGGCAACTATCAGTTGCAATTGCGTGCCGGCAATGAACTGCAGGCGTTCAGCGACATCAACAGCTTTATGGACATCACCGTACAGCCACACTGGTGGCAGCGCCGGAGTGTGCAGTTTATCGCAGTTGCACTTGCCATTCTGCTGATCAGCTATCGGGTAAAGCGCCGTATTGGTGAGGTTCAGCAGGTTAATTTGCAGTTGGAGCAAGCAGTAAACCAGCGTACTGCAGAGCTGCAACACAGCTTACAACAACAGCAGGCTGCTTATGATGAGTTGCAACAGCTGGACTTGCTAAAAGATCAGTTTATCTCCAGCGTGAGCCACGAATTACGGACACCGCTAACCTCGATCAGTGGCGCATTAAACCTGATCCATAGTGGCGCGCTGTCGATGCATAAACAGCAACAGCTGTTGGAAATCGCCAGCAGTAACAGTGAACGCTTAACCCTGCTAATCAATGATTTACTTGATTTAGAAAAACTCAGCGCCAGGCAGATGGTACTGAACTTTAAGCAACAGAACCTGGACCTTATAGTGCAGCGGGCAGTGCAGGAAAACTCCACTTATGGCCAGCAGAGGCAAGTCAGCCTGGTGTATCAGTCCTTGCCGCAGTTTAACGCACTGGCCAACGTAGACGAGCACCGTCTGTTACAGGTGCTGGCCAACTTGTTGTCTAATGCAATAAAGTTTTCGCCGCAACAAAGTGTGGTCACTGTAACGCTTCAGCAACAAGATAACCAGTTGGTAATCAGCATCGCCGATCAAGGCCCTGGCATTGCAGAAGCTTTTCAATATAAAGTGTTCCAGCGTTTCGCACAGGAAAATAACGGCAATACCCGCGAACAAGGCGGCACAGGCCTTGGGCTGGCACTGTCAAAAGAGTTAATGCAAGCTATGCACGGTAATATTTGGTTTAAGTCTATTCCAGGCAAAGGCGCTACTTTTTACCTTAGCTTTGCTGCAATTTAGCTAAAGCGGTTGATTAAACCGAATCTAATGCTCTTGTTTTATCGGCTCACTGTTCTACGCGAATGCGCTAAGCAACATGAGGGGCAGATAAAATTAAAACAGTTTGCAATTGGCAACGGGCCATTAATGCAGCAGTGCATTTTGAATATATACAGGTGCGCAATTTTCATGCGCAAGATATTTGCGCTAAAGTGATTCGACCTATGCTGATATGGAGCTTACGATGAGTCAGAATACTAAAGCGGCATGTAATACCTCAGTTGATGCCAGTTTATTGGCTGAAGCTAAAGCGCTGAACATAAGCCCCTCTGTTGTATTAGAGCAAGCTCTGAGAAATGCTGTCAGTCGGGCAAAAGCAGAGTTGTGGCGGGTACAGAATGCTGATGCCATAGCAGCTTATAACCAGCAAATTGCAGATCAGGGCACCTTTGCTGAAAGGCTGGGGCAGATCTAGTCATATCTGGGGAAAGACACCATTAAAGTAGTGGTGTAAACAAGTGTGGTGAAAACTCCATTTGCTGATGGAGTATCCTTAATACAAAATATCGTGCTGGCGGCTACGGTAAAAAATGCTATGCCGTTTATGATCGTGGCGCCTGACATCCTTTGCGACTGCTTCACATGCTGGCGCCATCAGCGGGCCATGGATTAACCCCTGTATGAATAGTTAACACAAAGTGTCGCATGCAGCTGAACGAGTTCAAATGACGAGTATCAAACCTTTGCTTGCCGCTAACTCCTTAGCTTGCTAGCATCAGCATTCCATATATCCGGGACGCCCTATGCGCTGTTGGTTGCTTTCCTTATCGCTGCTTTTACTAAGCTCGCCGCTGGCTTATAGCCAGCAGCAATACACTGAAGCTGCCTGTATTTTGCTGCAACAGCAAATAGAGCGCTTTAGCCATCAGCCGCAATTGAGCACTTACCAGGATAGCAAACGCCAGTTTGATAACCATTGCCAAAACCCGCTACCGGCGCCGGATAAACCCTTGGTGCTAACTAATATTCCTGCTAAACCGACAGTGCCAGCGGCTAACACTGTAACAATGCCGGCGTCGGCAACCACGACTGTCACCGCTAAGGCTGCACCGCCGGCACAAAAACTTGATATAGGCGCTATGATGCTTAGCCTGATTACGCCCTATATTCCGTTTGTTATTGGTGGCTTGCTGCTATTAGGGCTACCCGGTTTGTTAATAGCTTTGCTGTTTGGCAATAAGGCGCGGTTTAAAGGTGCGATGGCCGAGCGGCAACTGCACCGGCTATTAATGCGTGATTTACCTGGCGCGTATCAGCATTACCGAAATTTGATATTAGAAACCGCGCAAGGCGATTTAACCGAAGTGGATCATCTGGTATTAAGCCCCTACGGCATTTTTGTGATTGAAGTGAAAAACTATCAGGGCTGGATTTTTGGCAGTGAACACCAGCCACAGTGGACAGTGCAGCATGTTAAACGCAAACACAGTTTTCAAAACCCGCTGCAGCAAAACAGCAAACATACCGGCGCAGTAAAGTTCGCGCTGGGGTTAAGCTTACAAGACAGCAGGCTGGTGCAATCCATCGTCGCTTTTAGTGATCGCGCCGAGCTAAAAACCCCACTACCCGCCCAGGTTTGCTATATCCGGCTGGTGGCAGCGTATATTCAGCAGTTTAAGCAGCCTTGCTTTAACGACACGCAACTGCGCCAGTTTAGCGCACGCTTGAATGTGGCGGCGGATAACAAGAAAGTACTGAGAAAGCGGCATCTGCAGCAAGTGAAAATGAAGACTGAAAATGACACCTGAGAACAAGGCTTAAGCCAATGCTGTTGTGTGCAATTTTTTGCTGTTAACTTTATTTAACGTTATAAAGCGTCTGCTTTGATGAAGCGGGCCAATCTTGAAAAGGATTTTGCATGAAAAAGTTTTTATTGTTATTGCTGGTATTGGCGGGCATCTACCATTTTCAGGGTAGCAATGTAAGCGAAGGATTCAAGGATAGTTATCAGCAAGGTGCTGCGCAGCAAAGCGCATTAAAGCAAACTACCGGGCCGCAATCACAACTTTCAACTCAGCAGCAAGAGCTGCAATAAACGTTACAATGTAATCTTTGCAAAAGACCTGATGATATGAGGTTATGAATTGAGCAATAAAAAATTAGGCTGGCTCAACATTTGTGTATTTAGTGGCTTGTTTGGCATCTTCACTACTACAGCTGCAGACATTCAGTCTGCTACAAATGTTAGTTTCAAAAAAACAATGCCGACGGCACCAGCGCTATTGGATGTTTTCGAGCAATACGTTGGTGTAGAGGCTACTTTATCTAATCCCTCCTTAACATATTTTGCTCAGGCGTTGTTTTACGCGCAGCAACGACAGAGCGACGATGCCATGCAGCAAGCCTTTGTCTGGTTTATGCGCTCGGCGCAGGAGGGGTATGCGCCGGCTCAATATATTGTAGGGAGAATGCATGAGTTGGGTGAGGGAGTAACGCAAGATAAAGTTGAAGCAATAGCATGGTATAGGTTGGCCGCTGCACAACATCATTTAGATGCTCAGTACAACCTGGCTCTATTACTGCTGGTGACCGAAGAGACAAAATCTGAAGCCATTGGTTTATTGAAAACGGCTGGGCAACACTGGCCTGCTCAAACACTATTGGGCTGGCTTTATGAAAATGGAAATGGCGTGCCCAAAGACCATCTGATGGCTGAACAATATTATCTTCGGGCAGCTAATGCCGGGCATGCAAAGGCCATGTTTTTTTAAGTGCACTTTATGCTGAATTAGCCAGCACCTGGCGTGACGAAAAGGCTTCTTTATGGTTAGCCAAAGCAGTAGACACAGGATTTCCTTTGGCTTTAACCAGAGCGGGTTATGTTAGTGAATATGGTTTACAAGGCGAAGTGAAATTACAACAAGCCTACGAGTTTTATACGCAGGCCGCATTGGCTGGTGAGCCGATAGCGCAAAACAACCTTGGTTTGATGTTTTATCGAGGCACAGCTGTGCCAAAAAATTATCAGCGTGCTTTAGTGTTATTTTCGTTGTCAGCAAAACAAGGTTCGGCCGATGGGCTTTATCATTTAGGGATGATGCACGAGAACGGTTTGGGTATTCAGGCGAGTCAAGAAACGGCTAACTCATATTATCTTGCAGCAGCTGAGCGTGGAAGCGCCTCTGCACAGCTAAGTTTAGGCCTGGCATATAAGTATGGCCGTGCATTGGAGCAGAACCATGAGAGCGCTGCATATTGGTTTAGTTTAGCCGCAAAGCAAAATGATGTATCTGCGCAATTTCACCTGGCTGATGCATATGATCGCGGCTTAGGTGTCGATGTAGATTTGCAACAAGCGGCATATTGGTACAGCCGAAGTGCTGAGAATGGCGACAGCAGAGCTCAGTATGCGCTAGCCTGGCAATATGAATTTGGCAGAGGGGTTGCTCAAGACTTTACCAAGGCTCAGCAATTGTATCGCTTAGCGGCTTTGCAGCATCATATGAGTGCTAAGTATCGTTTGGGTTTGCAGCTATTGCGGGGGCAAGGCAGTGATTTTGAATTTGAACAAGCATTCGAATGGATAAAGCAGGCCGCGGAAGAGGGCCATTCCGATGCACAGTTACAACTAGGCGCTTTTTATTTTTCTGGGCTTAGCGTGCCAGTTAACTACAGGCTTGCCTTAAAATGGTTTAATACAGCCGCAGCAGCAGGAAACGATTTTGCCAAATACAGAGCAGCACAAATGTACCTTGCAGGTATTGGCGTGCCCGTAAATGAAGCTAAGGCTTTTAAATTAGCGTTAAGTGCGGCACAGGCCGATGAAATGGGTGGTCACTATCTGGTTGGGCGGATGTACTATAAAGGCTGGGGTACAGCTATTGATAACAACAAAGCTATAGAGCATTTGAGCCAGGCAATAGCGCTTGGATATGTCAATGCAACAGGCGAGCTGAATATGCTTAAATCACAGCGGTCAGATATTTAAATATAAAAGGTGTTTAGCATGGGTTTAAAAATAGGAAGTATTGTCTGTGCCTTAGCTATTATTCTGGCAGGCTGCGCTTCTACCACTGTTGATACAAACAATCAGGCTGAAAGAGTAAGGAGCGAAGCCCAACAACTTTTTTCGGGTGGATTTGAAGGCAACTGGGTCGGCGAGTTGCAAGCGATTGGCTTAGATAAAGTGCCCTTTGAAACTGCGGATTGGACGCTCACGGTTCGAATTCGAATTCGTCAGGGCAAGGCAGAGGTGTTTCACTTAAACGATAATAAATGGAGCCCCATTTATCCGACACAGTTTAACACTAACATTCAGGGCACCAATGCTGTGCTTCATGTTACTGCTATTGCGCCAGATATTCATTTTAAAAGTGGTTTTGGTGGCTGGGTTGAACGCAGGGTGCTGTTATTGACCCGTAAAGACGATAACACCCTGTATGTGTCGATGCAGCGAGCGGTAAATAATTTTTTAAAGCAAGACCATGAAGATAACAGCCGTTTCTTTACCTTTTTTGTTGGGGAGTTGGCTCGCACTGAACTGTAAACTAAAAAATTGAGGCCGGATAACGATAAAACGTTTACCGCTTGAGGCTTTAACTGTTAAATCACCTTATAGATGGTAACTCGGGGTTTGCCCACTTTTTGTTAGCGTGGGTAATACTTATTGCGCAATATCTTAACGAAGAATTTGATTATCCCGGTGCCGACGGATGTGTTATACTGTTCATGTTTTGAGCTATTTCAGTGAAAGCAACCTGCAGTTAGGTGATGTTTGAGATACCTGCTTCTGTTATGTTTAATCCATACATCAGCTTTAAAGGCCGAGACGGTTCGCTTTTTTTATTCTGAATCGCCCCCTTTTGAGCAAACTAGCGCAGATGGTAGCGCGGCGGGTTTAGGTATTATTGTAGTTTCAAACATTTTAACGGCTGCCGGACTGTCGCCTATCTTTGAGTTGTACTCTATCCAGCGTGGCGTAGCCGCGCTGCATAGAGAGGTACATTTTACCACTGTTGTTTCACCCACTGCCGAGTTTAAAGCCGATTTTGCAGTAAGTCAGCGGCCTGTTTATAGCATTTCGCTGGGTGTTGTAAGGCTTAAGCACACCCCCAAACTGACCCACCTCAGCACGCTGCAGCCACAAAGCCTGGTGAGTTTGACTGAGACCAGTTTTTCTTATTTACTTGAAAAATCAGATTTTTCTGGTGTCGATTTCAGTAATCATTATAAGGTGTCAACCTTAGAAGATGCCTTACGGCTGATACAAAATAAGCGTTATCCTTACTTTCTGAGTTACTACTTAAGTGAGCACGAATTACAATCACCTTTTTTGGTGTTCGACGAGCTTTTAACCTTACCTGTGTATCTTGCCATGTCAAAGAAACAGCCGGATGTGACGCGCCTGATGCATCAGGTCGATCAAGCCATGCTGAATCTTGATGAGTAAGTGTGGCTTTTAATAGCTCACTGGCGTGTTAGCACAAAGCGGCCCGCGCCTTGTTGTAGTGTGAGCTGCTGTGCCTGGCCCTCGGCTGGCGAAAACTCCAGAGTGGCATCCACTACGGTAAGGTACAGGCTACGCGCACTGGCTGCTTTAAGCTCAAAGGCCGGTTGGCCGCTCACTTGTACCAGCAAGCCATCGCCACTTTGCTGTTGAAAAATCTTCAGTTGCAGCTGATCTGACGCATAGTCCCCCACCAGTGCCAATTGCTGTTGCTGGCTTAAACTGATCTCGGTTTTTAGCGCTACATCAGCGGTTCGTTGCCATATTTCGGCTGTACCATCGCCGTCATAAAACATGCTCAGGCTAGTGGCACGGCCAGTCGCATCACGCTGAACGACCAGTCGGGTAACACTGTTGGTGAAACCGAAACTGTCATTCCCCTGAGGGATAAGTGGAAATGGCCTGCCACCAGCACGGGTGGAGAACAGCTGGCCATCACGGACCTTCAGAGTGCGGCTGTCAGCGCCCATGCTATAAATACCCGTAACACTGTTAAGTTGTGCTGTGGTTAACGTCACCGGCGGATACTCAGGGTAGGGATTGCCTGCGGCAAAGGCCGCAATTTTACGACTTAAATAAGATAAGTCGGGGCCAGGGCCATCGCTGTTTCTGAGCATCACTATGCTGATCTCAGGTTGAGGCAAATACACCAGTAGCGACACAAAACCATGAATACCGCCGCCATGCTGCAGCTCCTGCATACCACGTAACTGACCGCTGATAATCCCAAAGCCGTAACTACCTTCATTATTGGCTGCGGCACCCGTTGGCGTTATCATCTGTTGGTAGGTCGCCTCTTTAAGCAACTTGCCGCCATGTAACAAGCGGTTCCATTGCCATAGCGCCTCGACATCAGCCACCAGAGCCCCGGCGGCGTGTGGTTGCGTCATACTCAGCGGGGCAGCCAGTGTCACCTGCTGGCCTGGACGCAAGCTGTAACCACCGGCCATGCCGGGGATCAGTGTTTGTTCAGCGGGATACACAATATTGCTTAGCTGATGCCCTTGCAGCAGGTGCTCTGTAATATACTGGTGCCAGCTTGTGCCACTGATGGCTTCTATCACAGCGCCCAGCAGCACATAGCCAGAATTGTTATATCTGAAATCGGCAGCAGGGGCGAAATCGACCGGCAAGTCCTTAAACACCCCGATAAGTTCAGCCGTACTAAGCTGACGGCGGATGTCATTTTGCATATAGCCTGCAATGCCGGTATAGCTTTTCACGCCAGAAGTATGATTCAACAACTGGAGCAAGGTGATGGCATCGGCATTGGGGTAATCAGGCAGATATTTACTCAAGGGGTCATGCAGTGCCGCCTTACCCTGATCAATCAAGGTTAATAAAGCGGTAGCGGCAATTTGCTTGGTGACCGAGCCGATACGAAATTTATGCTGCGGGCTGAGTGGTACCCCCAGCTCAATACTAGCCTGACCATAAGCTTGTTTAAATAACAGTTCATCACCGCGGGCCACCAGTACCGCCAGCCCCGGGCCCTCAGGCTCAGGCAAATGTTGCTGCAACAACTGATCGGCATATCGGCTCACTGCCTCAGCGTTGGGTAGGGTGTCAGCGGCCAATACCGCATTACTGACACAGCAAAATGCCGTGGCCAGCCAGAGTTGTTTTAACATACTTGCTCCTGCTTGTTTTGCTGTTCATTCATGATGATGTTGCAGTTTAGCTGCAACATCATGCTAGACAAGCAAAAACGAAGCCATGTTTTTATATCTTTAAAAATCATGTCATTAGATGTTTTTCGTTGTGATGCCGATGAGGAATGCGAGCAAACAGTAGGCGAATAAACCAAAAATTAGTGAATTTGGCTGGGCAAAATGGCTCAGGCTCAGTCAATAGCCTTCAGCATCCTCTTGGTAACAGATCCGAAAGCCGTTCTCCATGGCACAGCGTAACTTGGGTTCTGCTTTGGACGGAAAAATAGCCTGTTGCATTTTTTTGATAAAAGCGATATTAACGTCCAGGCCAATTGAGGCAAAAGAAGCATCATCATCATGTGGTGGTAGGTGTTTGCCTGGCTGTGCCTGAGTGTGACTATGGTCGTCACCCTCTATACGATTATCGAGAACTGCACCTAAAATGGTGCAGCCATTTAACAGCAGCAGGCTGCTGAAAACGGCGGGTCTGGTCAGATACTTCATAATGCCTCAGTTAAGATAAATCAGTCTTGATACAATAATTAAGCAAAAGTGTTACATGGGTGAAGAGTGCTGTCTAAATAAGATTTGTGACAAATGGTAATTAGTTTAAATAATAGGCTGTATAGGTTAATTCTGTGGTGCTAAAACAACTGTTTGTTGTCGTTAAGCACTTCCCTTGCTAGTATCAGGATTGATTTTATCAGGAATGGCTTATGCGCTGTTTGTTGCTAATCATATCGCTGTTTTTACTCAGTTTGCCATTGGCTTATGGCCAGCAGCAATATACTGAGGGCGCCTGTATTTTGTTGCATCAACAAATGCAGCGGTTCAGCCACATTCCTCAAAGCAGCAGTTACCGCAACGCACAACGTGAATACGACAGATTTTGTCGCAAACCCGCGCCTGCGACACCGGCAGAACCGCAGCCAAAGCCAGTTGTGCAGCCACCACCAGCAGTGGTGCCAGAAGCCAACGTTCAACCTGAGCCGAAACCTGAACCGTTACCACCACAAAACAATGTGCCGGAGGTTGAAAGCACAGATGAACCGGTATCTGCTGATATCGCCCCTGAGCCAGAAAAAGAGCTCACTCAACCCACGGCAGAGGTCGCTACAACAAGCCAAGAACCGAACATTAATGACTCAGCTACGACAATACCAGCCAGTGAGGTTGTGACTCCTGAGCCCTTGATGCTGAAAGTGTTAAATAATTTACCCCTGGTTGTCGCTAATATTTTCGCCCTGTTACTAGCGATATTTTTGCTGACGACCTGGCTAGGGTGGAACTTACCGGGCTTTAAAGGGGTATTTGCAGAATATAAATTAAACCGGTTGCTGCGCTGGCGCTTTGCACGCGGTTACCACCATTTTCGCAAACTAAAAATGCTCACCGCCAAAGATGAGCTGGTGATGATTGACCATCTGGTACTTAGCCCTTTTGGCATTTTCGTCATTATGGTGAAGGATTATCGCGGCCATATTTTTGGCAGTGAAACCGAAGCGAACTGGATGCGGCTGTATCTGGGTACAACCAAACAATTTATGAATCCGCTGCATGAAAACTTTAAACATGTTGAAGCGGTGAAAAATTTACTGCAGTTGCATGGCTCGGATGCATTGCAACATGTGCATTCTGTCATTGCTTTTAGTCGGGTGGCACAATTTAAAACCGAGATGCCAGCTAATGTTGCCTATATTGATCAGGTCTCCGCTTATCTGAAACAATTTAGCGAGCCTTGTTTTGGTGATGAACAGCTGGGGCGTTTTTCGGCATTGTTAAGCCGCGCCAGTACGGATATCTGAGCGCATTATGGAAGGTACCCCTAAGCAACCCAGCAATTTGTCTTTATTATTACAAAGCTTGCTGGAGGAGGCCTGGCAGCTGCCAGAGGCGGGCAAGGTCGCCGATTATATTCCGGCGCTGGCAGCAGTGGCGCCGGATCAATTGGCTTTGGCGGTGGCCACTATTGATGGCCAGATCCATAGTGCCGGCGATGCTGATATGCCGTTTTCTATTCAAAGTGTTTCCAAAATTTTTGGCCTGGTGCAAGCGATGAACCGCAAAGGTGATGCGTTATGGCAACGGGTGCATATGGAACCGTCAGGCCAGCCATTTAACTCTATAGTGCAGCTGGAGTGGGAGCATGGCATTCCGCGCAACCCCTTTATTAATGCCGGTGCCCTGGTTATTGCCGATATGCTGGTCAGCCACTATTCGGCCAGTAAAGCTGCGGCATTAAACTTTATCCGCCAGTTGGCGATGACCGAAGACATCTGGGTCGATAATGCGGTGTACCAGTCAGAAAAGCAGCATGGCAATCGCAATGCGGCCCTGGCATATCTGATGAAAAGCTTTGGCAATATTGAGGCTGAAGTGCCAGATGTGCTGGATCATTACTTTTATCAATGCTCCATTGAAATGAGCTGCAAACAGCTGGCGCTGAGCTTATTGTTTCTGGCTAACCGTGGCGTACATCCCCTTACTGAGCAAAGCATTTGCAGTCGGCGTGATGCGCACCGGGTCAACGCCATTTTATCGACCAGCGGCATGTATGACCAATCAGGTGAGTTTGCCTTTACCGTCGGTTTACCTGCCAAAAGTGGCGTAGGTGGCGGTATTGCGGCGATTGTGCCGAATTACGGGGTTATTGCTGCCTGGAGCCCCAAGCTAAATGATTTTGGTAACTCCTGCCGGGGGATGCATTTAATCACCCGGCTGGCCAGCCAATTTGGGTTATCGGTGTATTAGTTCGACGCTCTAGCGCTGTGCTAAATGGATGCCGGCAATCATGCAGCGCAGCGAACCGCCGGCCGTTTCGATAGTGCTGACCTCTATGGGGAGTAGCTGCGCGCTCTGGCGAATAACAGCGATTTGTGCAGGTGTCAGCGCCTGATAGGCGGTGCTGGATAACGCCAGCAGGTTACCGTCTTTGCCTTTGAGCTCGATGGCATTGCCACAAAAATGGTTAATTTGCTCCGGGCTTAGCGTTATCACCGTTTTTTGCTGTTTATCAAAACTCGCCAGCAATGCAGTCTGTTGGTTTTTAGGCACCATATCCAGACCAATAAGCACAAAATGCTCGGCCACACACATCAACACATTGGTGTGGTACACCGCTTTGCCACTGGCATCAGTGGCATCAAATAATTGTGCCTGATAACCCAGCTGCTGACACCATTCAGTAAACAGCGTTTTATCGGTGCGTTTAGACGCCACGGCATAGGCAGTCGCCCCGGCATGGTCAATTACTATAGAGCCAGTGCCCTCCAGAAACCAGCCTTGCTCTGCCAGAGGCGACAAATCCCGATAGCAACTGACCTGATAGCGCTCGCGGATAAAGGCAATAATATCCTGGCGTAGCTCTAGCCGGCGGTTAGGCACATACATAGGGTAGGTGATCAGCTCACCACTACAGTGGGTACTAAACCAGTTATTGGGAAACACTGAATCGGGCGTACTATTGCCTTCATCTTCAAATAAATGGACCTGAATGCCGGCCGCGCTCAGCTGCGCTGCAGCCTTGCTCACTTCATCATAAGCCAGTTGGCTTATTTGCTTACTGCAGGCGACTACCTGAAAGGCATTATCCTGCATGGTTTGTGGGTTAGACACAAACTGGTGCGGCCGGATCATAATAATATCTGTTGGCGTAATAAGCTGTGTTTTCATAGTATGTCGTAGATTGTTATTGGGTAGGTGTTTGCGTGTTGTGATGTATTCCGCTGTGCCAAAAAGTGCGGTTGGTCTGGGCGCTCACTATAGCGGGCGCTTTGCTGCCTGTATAGCCCGCCGTGACCTGATGGCTAAATTGTGTTAAAACTTATACTAGATTTAACATTTTAAATGAGATAGCTATGTTGACACGGTGCTGCAGTTTGTCTTTCTTCAGTTTGTCCTTTTTCAATTTTCCTGCTCTAAAATTGCTAGGTTTCGCTTTGCTGCTGACGGCATGCAGCCCGGCGGAGCAGCAAGCATCGATGCCATCCGATACAGTAAACAGCAGTGACGCCGGCACGAGTTTGCAACTGGCCAAAGCCAAAGGCAGCGGCCAGCTGACAGTGCTTTTTGTGGCGGCTGAGGGTTTTGCTTATATTGATCACAAGCAGCAGCTAACCGGAGTCACTGTTGAAATTATGCGCGATTTTGTGCAGTGGCTACACCAAACTCAGCAACTGAGCCTGAGCTTGGATTTTGTGGCTGAAACCGACTGGACCCGCTTTTATCAACGGATAGTGGCGGCAGATGGCGGCGTCTTTGGTTTGGGTAATGTGACGATCACCGAAGCCAGAGCGCAGGAGTTGCAGTTCTCGCCGCCTTATCTGAATAATGTGGCGGTATTGATAAGCCATGCTGATGTGCCTGAACTATCGAGCCTGCAGCAATTAAGCGACAGCTTCAGTGCCATTCAGCCACTGGCGTTTAGCGGCACTTTGCATGAAGTACGGGTACGTGCGCTGCGCGATAGTTTTCAGCCGGGAGTAGAGATTGGCCGGGTAGGCTCTAATCAGCAGTTGCTGGAATTGGTGGCGTCAGGTGCCTGGTATAGTTATGTTGATGCCTACAATTATTGGCGGGCGCAGCAACAGGGTATGCCGCTGCGCCATCATCCGGTGGCTGATGACAGCGGCGAAACCTTTGGGATTATCATGCCGTTAAACAACGACTGGGCGGGGCTACTAAATGACTTTTTTAATGCAGGTCAGGGTTATCGCAATACCGCGCGTTACCAACAGATTTTACTGCAACACCTGGGGCCGGAATTAACCGCCATTTTAGAGCAAGCCCGGCTGGCGCAGCAGTAAAAAATACGTATTAAGTAATAAACTGATCTCCCAGCAAGCCCGCGCCCAAATGGCCAACTTTAACGTAAATAAGTGCTCCTTCCGGGCCGGTGAAGGGGGTATGCTGGCTGTAACGTGGGTTGCGCAGCCAGCTTTTTGCCGGATACTGGCCATATTCATCACAAAACAGACCTTGCAACACCAGGATTTCCTCTCCGCCAGCATGAATATGAGGGTTAAATTGGGTATTAGGTGCCCATTTCACTAATGCAGTACTTACCCCATCATGCTCATGCAATGGCATAACAGTTAATCCTGGCACCAAACCCTGGCGCCACGCTGTTTGCTGAGTATTGATGACCAATTGTTGCTGATCAGTGGCAGCAAACTGCCATAACTTAACCAGCAAGGTACAACCGTGAAGTGAAAATGGTTGATGTGATGTCCCAGGTGGGTTCCGCAAATAAGTGCCTGCGGTGTAATCACCATGCTCGTCACTAAAGGTCCCTTCAAGTACCAGTATTTCTTCACCACCATCATGGCTATGGCGACTGTAGCCGCTGCCTGCGGCATAGCACACTATACTGGTCGCGCGAGCCACTTCATCTCCCGCCCTATCAAGCATCATGCGGGTAACACCCGGCAGAGGTGAGTCCACAAATTGATACTGCTCAGCTAATATGAGCGCCCGTTGGCTGAAGTCGCTGTTTAACTGCATTAGCGGCTAACCCTTAGCCAAAGTGGCAAAAACACAGTTTATTGCCATCGGCATCTTTGACGTACGCCCCATAAAATTTACCAGGGATGCGCTGGCCAGGTGCCCCATCGCAGTGAGCGCCCAGTGCTATGGCTTTGTGATACAGTGCATCGACCTTTTCTTTTGAACCTGGTTGAAACGACACCATATTACCATTTCCAGGTTGGGCGGCTTGTTCATTAAAGGGCACGCACACTGCGAGCATGGGTTGCGCCAGACTTTTGCCAAAAAAGGCGATTCTGCCCATATCCATTAATGATTTGGCGCCTAAATCAGCCAGCAAGTCGCTATAAAATGCCTTGGCCGCGGCAATATCATTTACACCTAAAGTTACATAACTGATCATCATTGCTCTCCGCTTGTTGTTAACTACCTAACTATGCTTGCGCTATACGCAGGCTGCAAGGGAACAGAGCAGCAAGACGTTGTTTTTTTCTCTGACTATGGGGGTAAAGCTACATTTTAGCGGTTTATGCGGATCCTTAATGCAGTGTGGAATAACTCTATTTTAGGGTTTTTTGTTGGAAAAAATCAGATAATGCTTCTAAAATTGTCATAATTATCAATTAAATACTAATTACATTTGTTTTTTTATGCACTAATTAGTAACAATAAGGTGTGAAATGTATGGATACATTCGAACTCAGCCAGTTGCAGGATGCTATTGTCCACTCGGCTGTAGATGCCATTATTGTTATTGATCTGCAAGGACTTATTTGTTTTTTCTCACCTTCCGCCGAAAAGCTGTTTGGTTACAGTGCTGCAGACTGTGTTGGGCAAAATGTTCGTATGTTAATGCCCGAACCCTTTCATGCTGAGCATGATAGTTATCTGCACAATTACGTTGCGGATAAAAAACCGGCAAAAATTATTGGTATAGGCCGTGACGTCCAGGGTAAACGCAAAGATAGCAGCGTGTTTCCGATGCATTTATCGGTGGGCGAGGCCAAAGCCAGCGGCAAGCGTTATTTTGTTGGCATTTGCCATGATTTATCCGCTTATCAGGCTAGTGTTAAGGCACATTTAAACTTGCAGTCAGTACAGGATGCACTGCTGGAGGCAGCGGTAGATGGCATTATTTCGATAGATGAATGGGGCAAAGTGCAAAGCTTTAATCGGGGCGCCGAGCTGTTATTTGGTTACAGCAAACAAGAAGTGATAGGTCAAAATATCAATATGTTGATGACTGATGCTCATGCCAGTCACCATGATGGCTATTTGCAAAATTATAAAAGTGGTGGCAAAGCCAAGATTATCGGCATTGGCAGGGATGTGCAGGCCCGGCGTAAAGACGGCACGGTATTTCCGATGCATTTATCCGTCGGTGAATCGAAATCTGCGCAAGGGCGGATTTTTGTCGGGGTCTGCCATGATTTATCCGAATTTAAAGCCGTGCTGCAGCGTTTAATTTCTGCAGAACAGCGCTATCGGGATATCGTGCAAAACCAGAAAGAATTTATCTGCCGCTTAAGTAAAAACTCTCGTCTGACCTTTGTGAACAATGCTTTTTTGCCGGCAACTTAAACAACAATTGTTTCAGATGCTAGGCATTTCTATTTTCGAATTTATTCATGCTGACGAGCGCCATACCATAGAAGCCTTACTGGCTCAGTTGCGCCAGGGGGGACAGGATGACGCCATTTCATTGTCTGTGCGGATGTTAGGCCCGGAAAATGCGGTGCACTGGGTGGACTGGACCTTCAGTAACCTTGCCGCCGGAGCCGAATCTGCAGATGAAATTCAAGGTGTGGGTATTGATATTACCGAGCAGGTGAAAGCGAAAAACCACGCTAAATTTTTAACCAGCTTTGATAGCTTAACCGGTTTATTAAACAAAGACGGTTTGCTGGAATATTTCGGGAGGCGAAGTGATCCTGCGGTTCTATATGGCGTGTTGTTTATCGACTGTTATCGTTTTCGACTTATCAACGAAAAGTATGGCTATGAGTTTGGCGATTTAATGCTGATTGAAGGTGCGCACCGGCTGCAAAATCTGTTGCCAGAGGATGCTTTAGCCTGCCGCCCAGGGGCCGATGATTTTATTGTATTGTTACCGCTGGCCGATAGGGCGGAGCTGTTGCCCTTTGTGCAGCAGCTTATAGATCATTACGTTGAACCCTATTGGTTGGCACAAGAAAAGATTTCTCCTTCAGTGTGTGTCGGGATCAGTGTTTATCCAGATGATTCAACTGAACTCAGCTCATTGATCCAGCATGCAGAGGCCGCGATGTTTGAGGCAAAGCAGCAGGGCTTGCCGTTCCGGGTTTACCATGAGGATATTCATAGTGAACTGACCCGCCGCTTAGAGATAGAGCAAGGCTTACGCCGTGCACTGGAGCAAAACCTGTTGAGTGTTGTGCTGCAACCCAAGTATCAACTGTCTACTCAACAACTGATAGGTTATGAAGCGCTGACACGCTGGTATGATGATATTTTGGGTAATGTGCCGCCTGATGTATTTGTCGCGGTGGCAGAAGTGGTTAATCTGGGTAAAAAACTCGATTGCTGGGTAATTAAAGCCGTACTGCAGCAACTTAATCAGTGGCAGCAAGCGGGTTATAATCTTCATCCGGTAGCGGTAAACATCACCAGTAAGCACTTTGCTGATCCCTCGTTATTCAGTTTTATTATGCATGAGCTGCAGGCGCTCAACTTGCCACCCGCTTGCCTGCAACTGGAAATTACCGAGGGCGTAGCAATGGACAAAACTGCAACCACCTTAAAGAATGTGAAATCCTTTCAGCAGGCCGGTATTAAAATTGCGATAGATGATTTTGGTACCGGTTATTCATCGTTATCCTACCTTACATCTTTACCTATTGATTATATTAAAATAGACCGTGTATTCGTGCAGGCGCTAGATAATGAAAATAACCTGAGCCTGGTTAAGGCGATGCTGGCGATGGCACAGGCTATATCTGTTGAGGTCATTGCAGAAGGCATAGAAACTGAAGCCCAACAAACGCAATTAGCGGCGCTGGGTTGTCAGTTCGGCCAGGGTTATTTATATGCTAAACCGGCTAGTTTTAAGGATGTTGAACAACACTTTTTGGGGATGATTAACCAGGGTTGAGTGTCAACCCTGGAGCAGCAGTAGTAAAGGCTTATATAACAGTGAATACTAATCGCTGCGATGCAGGCTAAACTGATACGCGTGTCGTGCTAATGGCTGCTTTACACCGGTTTGATAGGTATCAACCTGCACCAGGCCACTGCTATCAATGCTGAATACCCTGAACATCGCAGTGTGCTGTGTTTCATCCGGAATTTTGGTACGTTCCAGTGCCGGGATGTGCAGGTAGTGCACTTTCCCCAGCTGTTTTGAGTGCTCTACCCGGTCCATATCCATATGTAAATCCCCGGAAATGACGGCAGCCAGATTAGGTTGAGCAATCACATCGGCAAAACCAGGATGATGAACCCCTTTATCTGCGCTTTCCGGATATACGCCAGCCTGGGCACCATGCACAACCAGTAACACTGGTTTTGGGTGCAGAGTGCTGATTTGCTGCTGTATCCAGGCAATACCACTGTCGTTAAAATCGCGGCCATGATCCGGGGAGGCCAACACCAGAGCCACAGTATCAAATTCCAATACATAGCTTGGTGCATTTAACGTTACTTTGCCCTGGTTCCATAAATTGGCGTAGTGCATAAAGCGCTCTACCGTGCTGCCATGTTCTTCATTGCCCATAATGGGGTAAAACGGCAGGTTCAGTTGCTGCAGTACCGGCGTCACATTGTCGTACTGAACCAGTGTCCCTTTGTGGGCGATATCGCCTACGCCAAGTACAAAGTTTAGCTGTAACGGCCCGGTTAACTGATTAACGTCAGCCACTGCTGCCGCCACATTGGGAAACTGTGGCTCTGGTTTCGGCTCGGCATCACCCAGAACTGCAAAACTCAGCACTGTGTCTGGTGTATTGATCTTTGCTTGTTGTTCGGCACCGCTGCAGGCTGCTAATGCTATCAATAAAGTGCTTAATAATGCTGAACGCAACAGGCTTGAGTAAGGATATTGGGGCAGTTTCATGGCTTTCCTTGTTAGATAACAGATAATATAACTAAGGCATAGTTTGCTACAAAAACATGACAGCGAAATGACAACACGTTAAGGCAGGTAGGGCAGCTTTTATGAACGCGATCTTTGCCGGAGCAGTGTTTCACCCATTACCAGCATGCAGGGCGTTAAAAACAAGGTAAGCAAGGTGGCAAAAGTGAGGCCGCCGGCAATGGCACTGGACAGCTGGGTCCACCACATGGTTGAAGGGGCGCCAAAGCCGAGGCTGGGCTCAAGCAGGTTAACGTTCACTGCCAGCACCATCGGCATTAACCCCAGTACGGTGGTAACTGAGGTTAATAACACCGGCCGCAAGCGCAAACAGCCGGTTTCCAGTGCCGCATCCAGCGCAGACAAGCCACTGGCACGCAGTTGGTTAAAGGTATCGATTAAAACAATATTGTTATTTACCACTATGCCCGCCAGGCCAATAATGCCCATGCCGACCATGACTATGCCAAAGCTCTGACCGTTAACCAGTAAGCCTAGCAACACGCCGGCGGTAGAAAACACAATGGCAGACAGCACCAGCAAGCTTTGATACCAGCTATTAAATTGCACCAGTAAAATCATCAGCATCAGAAAAATCGCAGTAAAGAAGGCGCTGATTAAGAAATTCATCGCTTCTTGCTGATCGGCACTTTCGCCGGCGGTTTTTACATTAACATTCTCAGGGAGTTGCAAATCGCTGGCCAGCAGAGCCTGTAAGCGCTCGCTAACCTGAGCACCGGGCGCTAAATCACTTTTAATGGTAATGGCACGATTGCCATCAATGCGCTTTATCACACTGGTTTTAGGCGCCGGCACCAGCTCGACAAAATTGCTCAACGGTACCTGGCCGCGCGGTGTTTGAATAGTCAGGCGGCCCAGTTGATCCAGTGATCGCCAGTTTTGCGGGAAACGCACCCTAATATCCACTTCGTCACTGGCATACTCCGGCCGAAACTTAGCCAGCAATAAGCCATTACTGATCATTTGCACCGCATTGCCTACGGTAAGTACATCGGCGCCAAAGCGCGAAGCCGCAGCACGGTCTACTTCGATGCGCCATTCAATACCAGGCAGGCTGCGGTCATCTTCAATATCGACAAAGCCACCCATGCGTTGCATCTGCCGGATAATTTGCGTTACCGCCTGCTCAGTGGCTTGCGGGGCACTATTACTGACTTGCAACTCTATCGGCTTACCGGCAGCCGGGCCTTCCTGCTGCTGGCGGAATTCTAGCATGATGCCGGGAATGTCCTTGGTTAGCAGGCGCATATCATCCAATATCGCTGCCGCTTTGCGCCGTTGATGCCAGTCAATAAACTGAAACTGTAAGGTGCCAACCACATCTGATGCCAGCTCGCCACCGGCGCTGGCAAGTGATCTGGCATACAAGGCTTTTACTTCAGACAGCCCCATCAGCCGCTGCTCAACCTGGCTCAGCAAGGCATCTTTTTCATAAATAGACATATCGCCCCGAGCCCGCACCCATACCTGTGCTGACTCCGGCTCCACTGCCGGAAAAAACTCCAGGCCATGATTAAATGTGCTGTAACCGACAAAAATCAGTGCCATGAAGGCGAGCATACTGCCCAGGGTAAGCCCCGGCTTGTGCAACAGCTTACTCAGCACTCTGCGGTAAGCTTGACCGGCGCGACTGGCTTCAACCTGATGTGGTGCCGGTTTTGTCTGGCTGATGCCGCCCATTACCGGCAGGAAAATCAGCGCCATAAATAGCGAAGCTAACAAGCAAAGGATCACCGTTGCCGGTAGGTATTTCATAAATTGGCCGACCACACCGGGCCAGAACAACAACGGCATAAAAACGGCGACAGTGGTGGCAGTAGAGGCAATGATTGGCCAGGCCATGCGTCCGGCAGCATTGGCCCAGGCCTGTTTGGGTTGTTGGCCTTCGCCAAGGTTGCGGTCGGCCAGCTCACTGACCACCACGGCACCATCAACCAGCATGCCTGCCACCAGAATAAGCGCAAACAGCACAATAATATTCATGGTGTAGCCCAGCGCAAAAATCATCAGAATGCCGGCAAAAAAGGCGCCCGGGATGGTAATGCCTACCAGCAGCGCAGAGCGCATACCCATGGTGGCGATAATTAAAATTAGCACCAGCACTACGGCAGTCAACACGTTGTTCAGAAGGTCTGACAACATGTTTTTCACTTCTTTTGACTGATCCATAATGTAGTTAATTTGCATGCCAGCCGGAAACTGGCTGCTGGCCTGCTCAATCAATGCTTTGGTTTGCTCAATGGTGGAAATAATATTGGCACCGGCCCGTTTTTTTACTTCCAGTACTACTGCCGGTTGGCCGTTAATGCGGGCAAAACCGAGCGGATCTTTAAAGCTACGGCTAATGGTGGCCACATCAGCAAAGGTAATCACAGTATCACCGTCAACCTTAATCGGCATCGACAGCACATCGTCTAAATTTTCAATAACGCCGGGCACTTTCATCGCCATGCGACCGGCGCCGGTATCCAGGCTGCCTGCCGCTACCAGCCGGTTATTATTTGACACCAGTCTGAACAATTGCTGGTAATCCAGGCCATAGCCTTCCAGTACCTGTGGGTCGACCACGATTTCCAGCATATCTTCGCGGTCACCACCAATTTCGACGTCCAGTACTTCGGGAATCGCTTCAATGTTTTCCTTGAGTTGGCGGGCGATAAACACCAGCTGGTTTTCTGAAACCGGGCCGGATAAGCCGACAGACAAAACCGGGAACAGGCCAACATTAATTTCATTGACCGTAGGCTCGTCTGCTTCACTGGGCAACTTGGCGCGGGCGGCGTCGACTTTTACCCGCACATCGGCCAGCGCTTTGTCGGCATTAAAGCCGGCATCAAATTCCAGCATGACCGAGGCATGGCCTTCACTGGAGGTGGAGGTCATTTTCCGGATGCCCTCGAGTGAGCGCAGTTCATGCTCCATAGGCCGGACTAACAAGCGTTCGCCATCTTCCGGGCTAATGCCATCCAGCGACATCGACACGTACATCATCGGAATGGCCACGTCGGGATTAGCTTCTTTTGGAATAGTGATTTAAGCGGTAATACCGGCGATAAACAAAAACAACAGCAACATTAGGCTGGCGCGGCTACGATTAATCGCCGCCTGAATAAGAGTATTCATCGCTTGGCCTCTGCCACCCTAACTGTATCGCCAGGTTTAACAAAACCGGCGCCCTGGGTAATAATTTGCGCCCGTGCCGGCAAGCCACTGACTCTGGCGCCGTCGTTATCGGCCGTTAAAATGTCGACCGGGTAAAACACTACTTGCTGTTGCTCATCTACCACGGCGATGCCCAGCTTGCCATGGTTATCCAGACTCAGTAGTGCGGGCGACACCAGATGCGCCTGCACCGGTGTTAGTTCCACAGAAACCGTGGCGCTACCGCCGGCTAGCCGCAGTCGTTCTGGGTTAGCGACCGTGACTTCAATATAAAAGCTGCGGGTAGCGATATCTGCGGCATAACTGATAAAACTGAGCTCGCCGCTCAGTGTTCTGCCATCCAGTAACTGGACATTGACCTGCTGGCCTGGTGTTAATGCAGCTACATGCTGTTGCGGGATTTGAGCGGTGACTTTAAGTTGTTCTATTTGCACCAGTTGCATCAGTTCAGTGCCTGTTTGTACCACATCGCCGACTTCAATATGGCGGCGGTCTACCACGCCGTGAAAAGGGGCGACCGGTGTAGTTTGCATAAGCGCCAGTCGGGCGCTTTCCAGCTCCGCTTCGGCGCGGGCCAGTTCGCTTTGCAGCCGGCTGAGTTCAGTGTCGGATAAAAACTTCGATTGGCTAAGCGTGCGGGCACTGGCCAGTTCACTCTGTTTTAAGCTTAAATTGGCTTTAGCCTGGGCTAATAAGGCGCTGCGGCCCTCGTCAGAAAGCTGCAGCAGTTTGTCGCCTTGCTGCACGCTGTCACCCTGCTGCTTTAAAATGGCAGTTACTGTGCCGGCTTGCTGCGATTTAATACTGACACTGCGCCAGGGTAATAGCTGGCCCTGCGCTACCCTTGTTAACTGGTAGGGCTCCGCCTCTGACCAGCGCGTTTCAACCAATGCCAGTTGTGCAGTAGGGGCTTGCTGCTCTGCCGGTGCCGCTTGGCGGGCACGGAATTTGTCACCACTGAGTAACCACAACAGCAAAACGACGGCAAGAATAACAGCGATAAACAGCGGAGAGGCAGCCAGCTTTTTAAACATCAGGGTTCCTTGACAATGGCACAGAACATTGAGGGTAACGTAATTGCTAAAATATACCTAGACAGGGGTTTGTAAACAAGCTGATAACTGTAAGCATATATGGCAAGCTTTACAGTTGTAAGCATACTGTTTGTTAGCTAAGGCTTGTTTTTTGATGCGCTAAGGCCAATTGAATACTGTCAGACTGATCTGAGTGTGAACATGGCTATGGTATTGCCAACTTACTCAGCCCCCTTAGCAACAAAGACGCTCAACAGGATAAGCTATGCCTAATGTATTTGACCCACTTCTCGTCGGCGAGCTCACGCTGCCCAATCGTATTATCATGGCGCCGTTAACCCGCTGTCGGGCAGGGGCTGGTCGTGTCCCCACCGCATTAATGGCAGAGTATTATCAGCAACGTGCCAGTGCCGGTTTAATTATCAGCGAGGCTACCTCAGTATGCCCCATGGGGGTGGGTTATCCGGACACGCCCGGCATTTGGTCCGACGAGCAGGTAGCCGGTTGGCAACAGGTTACCCGCGCTGTGCATCAGGCCGGGGGGCGCATTATGTTGCAGTTGTGGCATGTCGGACGCATTTCAGATCCACACTATTTAGCCGGTGAATTACCGGTTGCGCCCAGCGCCATAGCACCGAATGGCCATGTGAGTTTGCTCAGACCCAAAAAAGCCTATGTGACGCCACGCGCCCTTAATACAGAAGAGCTAGCCGGTATTGTGGCAGCTTACAGCTTAGGTGCCCAGAACGCTAAAAAAGCCGGTTTTGATGGCGTGGAAATACATGGCGCTAACGGCTACTTGCTCGATCAGTTTTTGCAGGATGGCAGTAATCAGCGCAGCGACCAATACGGCGGTAGTATTGAAAACCGTGCCCGCTTAATGCTGGAGGTGACCGATGCGGTGATCTCAGTGTGGGGCCCAGGCCGGGTAGGCATGCATTTGGCCCCGCGCGCTGATGCGCACAGCATGGGCGATTCACAGCGCAGTGATACCTTTGGTTATGTGGCGCAGCAGCTTGGGCAACGAAAACTGGCCTTTATCTGTGCCCGTGAAGCCCAGGGAGCTGACAGCCTGGGGCCACAGTTAAAGCAGCAGTTTTCCGGTGTTTATATTGCCAATGAGCAGTTTGATTTAGCCAGTGCCAATGCGGCTATTGCCAGCGGCACAGCCGATGCGGTAGCCTTTGGCGTGCCCTACATTGCAAACGCCGATTTGGTTGAGCGCTTTGCCCGTAAGTCGGCGCTGAATCAGCCAAAACCTGAGCTGTTTTACAGCGGTGGCACTATGGGATATACCGATTACCCTTTGCTGACCTAATTTGACAGGATGCCGCCATGAAAGCCGTAGCATATCAACATTCATTAGCCATTAGCGAGCCGTTAGCCTTAGAAGATATTGAGCTGCCTGTGCCCAAAGCCAGTGGACGGCAGTTGTTTGTTAAGGTAGCGGCCATCGCGGTAAATCCGGTGGATACCAAAATCCGCCAGCGCGTGCAGCCGGGGGCCGGTGCTTACAAAGTATTGGGCTGGGATGCAGCCGGTGAGGTGGTTGAGGTAGGTGACGAAGCGACGTTGTTTAAGGTCGGCGATAAGGTGTTTTATGCCGGAGCCTTGCAGCAACCCGGTTGTAACAGTGAGTTTCAGCTGGTCGATGAGCGTTTAGTCGGCCCTATGCCAGCTAACCTGAGTTATGCACAAGCCGCTGCTTTGCCATTAACCACTATCACCGCCTGGGAGCTGTTGTTTGAGCGCTTACAAATCCAACACAATAGTTTGCAGCACCCCAAGCCAGTATTATTAGTAGTGGGCGCTGCTGGCGGCGTGGGTTCCATATTAGTGCAGCTGGCCCGCAAGCTCAGTCAGGTGACTATCGTTGCTACCGCTTCCAGACCAGAAACACAGGCCTGGGTCAGCCAGTTGGGGGCGCACTATGTTATAAATCACCAGCAGCCACTTTTGCCACAACTGCAGGCGTTGGGCATTGATAGCGTAAGCCATGTTGCCAGCCTGACCGCAACCGATCAGCATTACAGCCAGTTAGTCGCTTTGCTGGCCCCGCAAGGTAAACTGGCACTGATTGATGATCCTAAAACACCAATAGATATCATGCCGTTAAAGCAAAAAAGCATATCACTACATTGGGAGTTTATGTTTACCCGCTCTATGTTTAACACGCCTGATATGCAGGCTCAGCATCAATTATTGTCTGATGTCAGCCGATTGCTAGAGCAAGGTCAACTGGTCAGTACCTTAAAGCAGCAGGTTGGTAGCATTAATGCTGCCAACCTGAAGCAAGCGCATGCGCTGTTAGAAAGCGGCAAGGCTATAGGTAAAATAGTGTTGGCGGGGTTTGACCGCTAAGCAACTAGTAGCGGCGTCAGTCAGGCTATCTGCTGACCGTCATCGGCAAAACTATAATATGATTTAAACAATACCCGCTCCAGAGCCTGTTGCAGCGCCTGATTAATGGGTAACTGTTTGGCACCTAGCTCATAGTCCAGCTGATTCACCAGCTCTTTACTGAGCAGCATCATTGGCGGTGGATCAGACTCCATCGCTATCAGTTGTTGTTGATAACGGCTGGGATGGTCTTGTTTAATAATCTTACAAACCGATAACGAGGGCTTACCGGTTTTATCCCGATAGCCAGCGGCACCAAATAACCGGCACAAAGGAGGGCGGTGCTGATACACACTGCATTGCCCCTGTTTGCCATCAAAAGATAACCGCTGATAGTTTATACAGCTATGTCCATCACCTAACTCTTCGAGTTGGGTCAGTGTCAGTTCTGCTTTGCCCTGATCAAACAGGTGCAACGCCAGCGGCAGCATTTCCAGGATAGTCGCTTCAACGGTGGGTTGAGTGCAACACTCACCACAACCACTGCGACAACTCAGGCCACTGGCCTGCTGGTACCCGGAAAAGGTGTCCGCTATTTCGCCATACACAGCCTCAACACGACGCGATAATTCACGCAGCCGTTGCATACAGACTCCGAACGAAATAAAAAAAAAGGTATCTTTGTTAAGAACCAGCGATAAGCTGGCCGCTCATTCTATGGCCAGTTTACTGCGCCAGCAAGAGCGCAGCTAAAATATAGTTAGTTGCCCTGATTGTTTGGTGTGGCGGGTAGGCTTAACAATAAGACTACGCAAAGCAGTAGCATGATAAATTGCAATGTGCTGTAGCTGCCCTCGGCAGGCACCAGATAACTGGTATGTACAAGGCACAGTAGCATAGACGTCACAATGCAACATTGAGCTAACCATGACATGCGCCGCTGAACAGAGATCGTCGCCAGGCTAAAACGTACAGCCTGTAACAGGTTAATCAACAGCACAAAAGCACTGATGATTATTAATAAATAGAGGCGTTGCTGCCCTTGCGCATAAAGCGGGCTGAACAATAATAACCAGGCTAGCAAGGCATTGAATTGTGCCAGTATCTTGCTGAGTGGCTGCTTAGTGAGTAACAGTCCATGCTGAATAAAGGCATTAAGACACAACAAGCTAGTGCCGGCAAAAATATACAGGATGGAATGATTAATCTCTGGCTGCTCTGGCCAAAGCCAGGCAAATGCCAACCCATTCAAGGTGGCCACTACCATGGCGAGCGCGGCAAAAAAACCTGCCAGATATCGTTGGCTGGGCTGACGATAAGCGGTGAGCGCAAACAGCACTAACAGCCACAGCATCCCCTGAATAAACCAGTCAGTTTGGTCCAGCTGTTGCTGATGGGCATGAAACGCCGGCTCAGACCACAGTGATAACACCGTACTGGTTAAGGCGGCATCCTGAATTTTGATATAGATGTCGTGTTGCTCGCCTGCTTGCAGTGTTAGCCGGGTGGCAAAGCTGCGGCTTGGGATCTGGCGCATTGAGAACGGGTAGTCAGTACCGGTGCGTTGTAACTTGGTAAATCGTTGATTACTGCGATTTACCTGATAAAGGGTCACTCTGTCAGCCAGAGGAAAGGGGTAATCCAGTACTGCCTGCAGATCAGTACTACCCTGATAATCTAAGCGCACAAACAGCCAGGTCGCTTGTCCGGTTGGGGCCAGCAAAGCATTCTGCTGTGACGGAAGCGGCTGAAAGCTGTGGTAAATAGCGGGATCTGCCAGCACATCTTCTAAGATGAGATGCTCAGGCAACAGTTGAAAATACAGCGGGGCCAGCCGCTGCGCTTGGGGTAATTCAGCATCCAGGCGCTGCACTTGCGCATGAAACGCCCGGGCCGGTGAGGCTGCGAGCCATATAGTCAGCAGTAGAAAAACTAAAATAAACGGGCGCACAGCGTCTCCTCAGCGACCATACAGCGGCAAAAGCACCTTAGCATAAATTACAGGATCTGGGCAGATAGCCGGTTTTTTTAGCTTAAGCCGGGTTAATTTGTAATATAGCCGTATATACGGCTTGAGCATCAGGCCTACTTTAGGCATTAATAATAAAAAACCACAGGACAAACTGATGCTAAAAACAGGGCTAGTGTTGATATTGATGGCAAGCAGTCTGACTGTAGCCGCTGAACCTCAGGGGGATGCAGACGCCGGGCGGGTTAAAGCGGCCAGTTGTGCCGCCTGTCATGGGGCAGATGGCATCGCAGTGATACCGGATTATCCTAATTTGGCAGCACAGCAACAGCGCTATTTACAATTATCGATCAGAGCTTACAGAGACGGTGAGCGTAAACATGATGTGATGTCGCCAATGGCCGCAGGCTTAACCGAGCAGGATATAGCCGATCTGGCCGCTTTTTACAGCAGCTTACCCGTTCAAGCTACCGCAGCTCAGTCTACCCCTGCCAAATAATGCTCAATTTGTTCGATAAAGGCATCACCAAAGCGGCTTAGTTTAGTCTGGCCAACGCCACTGACCTCTAACAAGCTACTTCTATTAGTGGGAAGCTTTTGGCACATATCTATTAAAGTAGCATCTGAAAAAACCATAAAGGGCGCAATATCGTGCTGCTCTGCCAGCTGCTTACGGCGCTGGCGCAGCCGGGCAAACAGTTGTTTATCATAGTTTTGCGGTGTTTTACGCTTTTCTTTTACGCTGCTGCTGGTGAT
Source organism: Arsukibacterium sp. (assembly GCF_036735525.1). Taxonomy (NCBI): domain Bacteria; kingdom Pseudomonadati; phylum Pseudomonadota; class Gammaproteobacteria; order Chromatiales; family Chromatiaceae; genus Arsukibacterium; species Arsukibacterium sp. The sequence goes on from NZ_DAINOE010000004.1 coordinate 42,372, forward strand.
AAGTCTGGGCACCGCCAGTTGCAGCGCCAGTTCACCCCGTAGCACTGGTCGGGCGGCGGGCATCAGTTTGAGTGCGGCGTGCTGGGTAATATCTTGTTGTAAAAAACCAAAATGAATCAACTGGCGCAAAATGCTCAGCCAATAGTCATGGCTTAAATGTTGCCCCAGGCCCCAGGTGGATAACTGCTGGTGCTGATGTTTCAGCACTTTTTGACTTTGGCTGCCACGCAGCACTTCGATAACATGGTTCATGCCAAAGCGTTGATCTACCCGGTACACACAAGATAAGGCCTTTTGCGCTAATTCGGTGCCATCAAAGCGCTGCGGCGGGTTGATACAAATATCGCAATTACCACAGGGTGTTTGCCGCGACTCGCCAAAATAATTCAGTAATACCAGGCGGCGGCAGGTTTGGGCTTCGGCAAAGGCGGCCATTGCAGAAAAGCGCTGGCGGCTAACCATAGCGCGCTCAGCATCAGGCTCCTGATCCAGCCAATGATAAATTTTACCGACATCGGCCGGGTCAAATAAGGTCAGGGCTTCAGCGGCGACGCCATCGCGCCCGGCGCGGCCGGTTTCCTGATAATAGGCCTCGATAGTGCGCGACAATTCATAGTGCACCACAAAGCGGATATTGGATTTATTAATGCCCATACCAAAGGCTACGGTGGCGACAATGATTTGCACATCATCGCGCTGAAACGCCTCCTGCACCCGACCACGCTCTGCGCCATCCAGACCAGCATGGTAGGCAGCGGCCAGTAAGTTGTGCTCCAGCAGTTGGCTGGTTAGTTCATCGACTTTTTTGCGCGAGTTGCAGTAAATAATACCGCTGTGGCCTTCCTGTTGTTTCAGGTAGCTCAGTACTTGCTCCAGCGGGCGGAATTTTTCCTGCACCACATAGCGGATATTCGGTCGGTCAAAGCTACCCACATAGATATATGGCTGCTGCAGGCCAAGTTGTTGCACGATATCGCGCTGGGTAGCCGGATCGGCCGTGGCGGTAAGCGCTAATACCGGCGCTGTTGGAAAACACTGTTTTAGCTGGCCAAGTGCCATATAGTCAGGCCGGAAGTCGTGGCCCCACTGCGAAATACAGTGTGCCTCGTCCACCGCTATTAAGCTGACCCCTACTTCTTGCAGCCGCTCGATAAAAGCCGGTTGCAGTAAGCGCTCAGGTGCGACGTACAGCAATTTGAGCTCACCGCGCCTGAGCCTTGCAAAAATCTCCAGAATAGCTTCGCGGCTCAGGCTGCTGTTAACAAATTCTGCTGCAACGCCACTGGTTTTGAGCGCATCGACCTGATCTTTCATTAATGACATCAACGGCGACACGACAATGCTGACGTGGGGTAAATGCAGAGCAGGTAGTTGATAACACAAGGATTTGCCACCACCGGTGGGCAGTAATACAAAGGCATCCTGGCCTTGTAGCACAGCGGACATCACTTCCGCCTGGCCGGCGCGCAAGCTGCTATAACCAAAGGTTTGTTTAAGCTTAGAGAGTAGTTCGGTGATCACGCGTGGCCAAAGAGTGTTATTCAATGCGGCTATTGTAAGCAGAAACGCGGCAAAGTTATAGCGCTAAGCGGTATTAACAACAGGCTTTGCTTTCGGCGGGCGACTGGTTACACTGGCTGCAAATGGTCAAACCAGTGAGCGTGTTATGCAACCCGAACAACTGTTACCCTTTATCGCCGAGACCTTTAACCAGATGCCCTTTAACCGGGTGCTGGGGCTGCAAGTCACCCGCTTTGATCAGCAGCAAGTAGAGGTCAGTTTTCCCTGGTCGGCGCAACTGGTCGGCAATCCGCTGCAGCAGATCTTACACGGCGGGGTTATTGCCTCCGTGCTGGATGTGGCCGGTGGCATGATGGCGGTGGCCAGCGCGCTGGAGCGTTTTACCGACATAGAGCAGAGCGAGTTAATTGCCCGTTTTGGCAAAATGAGCACTATTGATATTCGTACCGACTATTTACGGCCGGGTCGTGGCGAGCGCTTTATTGCCAGTGCTCATGTTATCCGCTCAGGCAACAAGGTGGCGGTGTGTCGGATGGAGCTGCATAACGAACAAAATTTGCATATAGCGCTGGGTACCGGCACTTATTTGGTGGGTTGAGCTAAAACTGTGCAGCCTGCATGGGCTGAATTGGTTACAATGCGCGCCTGCTAATTTGTCGTATTAATTGTCTGGGTATTGTTATGCCATTAAGCCGGGAACAAAAACTGGGCGGTTTGTTTGCTGCCAGCGCCTATTTTTTATGGGGTATAGCGCCGCTGTATTTTAAGCAACTGGCGTTTATTCCGGCTACCGAAATTCTGGTGCATCGCATTGTCTGGTCGGCCTTATTGTTAGGCATAGTGGTCTTGCTGCTGGGTCAATCCAGTAAAGTGGTGGCGGTATTTAAGCAAGCTAAGTTACTGGCGATGCTGCTGTTAAGCGCGGTATTGCTCGGCATCAACTGGGGGCTTTTTATCTGGGCCATTAACAGCAACCATATGCTGGATGCCAGCCTCGGCTATTACATTAATCCCTTATTCAATGTGTTGTTAGGCATGCTGTTTTTAGGCGAACGGCTGCGCCCTTTGCAATGGCTGGCCGTGGCCCTGGCCTGCGCCGGGGTGCTGATCCAGCTGATTAGCTTTGGCTCGCTGCCCTGGATAGCGCTGGCGCTGGCCGGTACCTTTGCCGTGTATGGCCTGCTGCGTAAAAAGCTGGCGGTAGATGCCATTAGTGGCCTCTTTATTGAATCGATGTTGTTATTGCCGCTGGCGCTGTGGTACTGGTCGCAGGTAGCCAGCAGCAGTGCGGTGAATTTATTAGACAACAGCCTGGGGTTAAACCTGCTATTGGTATCGGCGGCATTGGTCACTACAGTGCCATTATTGTGCTTTATTGGTGGCGCCAGGCGGCTGCAGTTATCCACCATGGGCTTTTTTCAGTATATCGGGCCAAGCTTAATGTTTGTGTTTGGCGTCTGGCTATATCAGGAGCCACTGGCGGCGGGGCGTTTACTGACCTTTGGCTTTATCTGGCTGGCGCTGAGTATTTATACTTATGATGCCTGGCAACGCAGTCGTCAGGCGAAGCGAAAAGGTGTACAGTAAAATTATCAGTTAAACGCGAAGCGCGGAGTAACAATGCCAGAATTGCTGGATTTAATTGCGGTAACGTGGTTTTTAAGTTTGTGGGTGGGCTATACCTTTTACGCCAAAAGACGCGCTAAGGTGGTCAGCTGCTTGTCGTATGAACTGCGCCGCAAACGCACCGACTGGATGCAGCAAATGCTGCGCCGTGATAATAAAATGGCGGATGTTGGCTTACTGTCGACGCTGGAACGCAATGTCAGTTTTTTTGCCTCAAGTTGCTTGCTGATCCTGGCCGGTTTATTAACGGTACTGCCTTCGGCCGATAAGCTGAGCCTGGTGTTAACCAATTTAATCCCCTGGTCAACCCAAACAGAAGTGGGGGTGCAAGTTAAGATACTGTTTCTGGCCTTTATTTTTGTATTTGCGTTTTTTCAGTTTACCTGGTCGTTGCGTCAGTATGGCTTTGGTGGCGTACTAATAGGCGCTGCTCCAGATGGTAGGGAGATGGCAGCAGAAGAGCAGCAGTTATATGCCAACCGCGCCGCTAAGGTGGTCGATCAGGCCGGTCACTCCTTTAACTATGGCCTGCGCGCCATTTACTTTTCGCTGTCAGCATTAACCTGGTTTATCGATGCCGGCCTCTTTATGGTGGCATCAGTCGTGGTGATGCTGGTGATGAAGCACCGCGAGTTTCACTCTAAAGTACTCAAAGCACTGCAGGAATGTTGAGCTAAGCTGCACTACAGTTTTACGCTTCATGCTGCATGTGGCATGAGCGTTTTAAACAAGGAATAGCAAAGTTAACGCAGCGGCGGCAGCACCTAGAGCAAAGAGGACGGCCTGAGGGCAAAAAGACTCGGAATTAATTTTGTTCTGACGCTAATATCACTAATATCATTGAAAGGTAATTTGAATGAGTTTTATAGAATTTTATAGACCACAAATTAAGTTTCATTTTGTGTTAAGTGCAATGATTTCGCTTCTTGGTGGCTATCATTATTCTTTTTTGCGGGGGGCCGTCTTTTTTATAGCTTACAATCTGTTCTTTTTGGCTATTGGTTAGGATAATAGGGTCGGATAATAGGGTCAGATCAAAATAAATTGCTCTATGCTAAACCTAATCTGAGATAGTGATGGTAAGGCAGCGTGATGGCAAAACTTCCCGAGTGCATTTAGCGTGGAGGAAAATATTCCTATCGCTTTAAGTACCATAAGAGAAAAGTATTGGATAAGAACTCTTAATACCCGGGCGCCATATGGGCTTAATTATAGCCTAGGTGGTCAGGTGCCTAATACGAGATTTAATGAATACGCGCTTGGTCATGAAACTTATTTCAGCATTAGAGCTGCAGCTATAGCTCATTCTAGAATAACCAAAGGTAACTGCTCTGAGCACGTTGCTGCGCGCTTTATTGCAAAGGGTTTAGCACCACCAAAGAAATCACGTCAGCACTCAGCGGAGGCGCACTCTGGAAGTCCATTGTATAGAATATGGCTCGGTTTAATGCGTAGGGACCGTCTTGATATAGAATGGCAGGTCAATTCTTTTTTTAAGGAAGATTTAACAGGACAGGTAGACTCAGACGAGCATCCTAATCCAGGTGTGTGTTTGGTCACCCGGTTAGGGAAAGGTAAGCTCAATTCAACTAATTTTTTGTGGATGACAAAAGCGGAAGCTGCTGCCCGGATCCACGCTAGGGCAGTTGAGGTTGGTGGAAGGTTATATTCCTCGTTAACTGAGGCAGCCAGAGCATTTAGTGTTCCAGCATCAACTCTTCGTTACCTTATCAAGAAAATAACTGCAACGCAGAGCAAGCTATTTATGCTTATCTTGACAGAAAAGCTAGAAACAACGAATAGCATAATCTACATAAATCAATATTAAGGGTACATAATTAATTTGAGAGAAAGCTAACTAGACCCGTTACTTGACCCTTTGGGCCATTTACGGTTAGCTTAAAGAAAGGAGTTTGACGTAAGTCATTGAAAATAATGGTGGCCCCAGCTGGACTCGAACCAGCGACCGATCGATTATGAGTCGAGCGCTCTAACCAACTGAGCTATGGGGCCATTTGTAACTAACTTTTTGAGTACAGTGTTAACACATCCATGATGATCGGCACTCAGCTCGGCCATCCACGGCCTCGCATTCATCGTTCTCGAAGTGATGTTAAATCACTTCTCGCCACTTGCAGTGACCACTCTTCACCTAAGCTATGGGGCCACATGCCGTTTCCTATTTATAGCAAATTAGGAAGCGGCATGCAGTATAAGAAGTTTTACCGGCTTTGTCATCTGGCTTATCAGCGTCAGTTGGCTTAACTGCTTATTTTTTCGTCGTTAAAATTAAAAAGGCGCCGTCAGGCGCCTTTTTCTGTATAGCTAAGTTAGCTAACGCTTACTCGTCCAGGAAGCTTTTTAACACTTCAGAGCGTGATGGGTGGCGCAGTTTACGCAGAGCTTTGGCTTCAATTTGCCGGATGCGCTCGCGGGTAACGTCAAACTGTTTGCCAACTTCTTCCAGCGTATGGTCGGTATTCATATCAATACCAAAGCGCATCCGCAGTACTTTTGCTTCGCGCGCGGTTAAACCGGCCAGTACTTCATTGGTGGCGTTTTTCAGGCTTTCCATAGTGGCAGAATCCAGTGGCGATTCGCCGCCGGAATCTTCAATAAAGTCGCCTAAATGCGAATCTTCGTCATCACCAATAGGGGTTTCCATAGAAATCGGCTCTTTGGCGATTTTTAACACCTTACGAATTTTGTCTTCCGGCATTTGCATGCGCTCTGACAATTCTTCTGGTGACGGTTCACGCCCCATCTCTTGCAACATCTGCCGCGAAATGCGGTTAAGTTTGTTGATGGTTTCAATCATGTGCACCGGTATACGGATAGTGCGCGCCTGATCGGCGATAGAGCGGGTGATGGCCTGACGGATCCACCAGGTGGCATAGGTTGAAAACTTATAACCACGACGGTATTCAAACTTATCGACGGCTTTCATCAAACCGATGTTACCTTCCTGAATTAAATCAAGGAATTGTAAGCCACGGTTGGTGTATTTTTTGGCAATAGAAATCACCAGACGTAAGTTAGCTTCTACCATTTCTTTTTTGGCGCGACGGGCTTTGGCTTCACCAATCGACATACGGCGGTTGATATCTTTAATTTTAAAGATACTTAAGCCGGTTTCTTCTTCAACCTTTTTTAGCTTTTCAATGCTGCGTACTAAGTCTTCCTGCATTTCCTGCAGTTTAGCAGCATAAGGCTTGGTACCGTTGATCTCGGCCATTAACCAGGCAGAAGAGGTTTCGTTGCCGGTAAAGGCTTTAACAAAGTTTTTCTTCGGCATTTTGGCGTATTCAACGCAATGCTTCATCAGCAAACGCTCTTGCACCCGTACCCGGTCCATCATTTCACGCATGTTTTTAACCAGGCGATCAAACTGCTTGGGTACTAAGCGGAAACAACGGAACACTTCGCTCAGTTTTTCAATTTCAACTTTGGTGGTGGCATGCTCACGGCCATTTTGCACGATAGAGTGACGGGTCACTTCGTACTGGGTGCGCAGCTCGGTAAATTTAATACGGGCGACTTCTGGATCCGGGCCGCTGTCACCGTCATCGCTGTCGGCGTCATCGTCTGAATCGTCATCATCATCGCTGTCATCGTCCTGTTTATCTTCAGGCACTTCTGAACCGATGTGGCTGCCGATAATAGGCGCATCTTCAATTTCGTTCGGATCGATAAAGGCAGAAACGATATCGCTTAAGCGAATTTCTTCTGCTTCAAATTTGTCCCACTGCTCCAGCAGGTACGTAATGGCTTCCGGGTACTCGGCTACCGAGGTTTGTACCTGGTTGATGCCGTCTTCAATCCGTTTGGCGATGTCAATTTCGCCTTCACGGGTTAATAGCTCAACCGTACCCATTTCGCGCATGTACATCCGCACCGGATCGGTCGTGCGACCCAGTTCTTTATCAACACTGACCAGCGCCTGCGCGGCTTCTTCTGCGGCATCTTCATCAGCTGCGGCATCAGACATGATCAAATCATCGGCATCCGGGGCGCTTTCAAACACCTGGATACCCATATCGTTGATCATCCGGATGATATCTTCGATCTGCTCAGAGTCGATGATGTCTTGTGGAAGGTGATCATTTACTTCAGCAAAGGTAAGGTACCCTTGCTCTTTACCTTTAAGGATCAGGAGTTTTAACTGCGACTGAGGACTTTGCTCCATAGAGACTTATCTTCCACCAATGTTGATTAATAGCAAAATGCGAACTAGCGATTATAACAAACCGAAGCTTTTCTAGCCAGTCGGAGTTAGCTTGCCGCTCGAGGTTTTTTACTTTTCAGCGCTTTTAACAACAGAACGTATTCTTGTTGCTCCACACTGGTCAGTTGTCTTAATTTATCTGTACGTTCCAGCGCGTCTAACCGTTGCTGCAAATACATATTTTCTATCGAATGAAAGGTATCCAGAAAATCTGCAGTTAACTGCTCGGGTTCAATCTGATGCTGCCACACCGCCAGCTTTAACAGGATGGCATGCTCTGGCCGATCGCGCCAATACTCCAGCAATTGCGCTGTCGTCAGCTCAGGCTTGTTTAATAACAGCTGCTGAATGTCTAACAGCAGTGTTATGCCTGGTATATTGGCCTGTGCCAGCTCAGGTGTGTGCGGCATAGCGCTGGCCAGTAGCGGGTTTTGCACTAACAGCGCAATAGCCCGCCGCATCGGCGTAATTTTTAAACTGTTGCTCACAGGCCGGTTAGCTGGCCGCTCGTTTTGCCGGCCTGAGGCTTTCGCCTGTTGGGTTTTACGGCCCAGTAAGTCATCCAGTTTCTGGCTCAGGCTTTCGCGATAAAAGCTGCCAGGGATCTGCTTAATTAACTCGCTGCCTTTGCTGGCCAGCGCAGTTTTACCGGCATCACTATTGGCATCATATTCGGCCAGCAAGTGCTCAAATAAATATTGGCTGAGCGGTTGTGCCTGCTCCAAACGGGCTAAAAAGGCAGTTTTACCTTCCTTTTGCACCAGCGAGTCAGGGTCTTCACCGTCAGGTAAAAACACAAAATTCAGTTCTACGCCGTCTTTTAATTGCGGCAGGGCATTTTGCAGTGCCCGCCAGGCGGCGTCGCGCCCGGCTCTGTCACCATCATAGCAACATATCACTTTTGGAGTAAACCGAAACAGCGTATGCATGTGATCTGAGCTGGTGGCAGTACCCAGGCACGCCACGGCAAAACGAATATCATGCTCGGCCAGTGCCACCACATCCATATAGCCTTCTACGACAAGCAACTGGCTCAGGTGCCCAGGTTGTTGCCGGGCCTGATACAGGCCATACAACTCACGTCCTTTATGAAACAAGCGTGTTTCGGGCGAATTTAAATATTTTGGCTGGCCATCGCCTAATACCCGGCCACCAAAAGCAATAACCCGACCGCGTTTATCATGAATAGGGAACATTAAGCGGTCGCGGAAAAAATCGAACTCGCGGCCATTATCATTGCGGCTAAGCAGTTTAATCTCGTGCAGTTGCTCGCGTAACTGGCGACTGCCTTGCTGGCCTAAGTGTTTTAGCAGGTTATCCCAGCCATCTGGTGCATAACCTAGCTGGTAGTCGGCAATGGTGCCTGCACTTAAGCCACGCTTTGCTAAATACTGTTGTACTTCAGCGGCTTTAGCATGTTGGTGCAACTGTTGCTGATAATAATCGGCGGCTTGCTGCATTAATACATAGTCATCTGCCTGGGCTGCAGGACGGGCCGGTTGACTGCCTTTTTCGCGCGGCACTTCCAGGTGCAAATCTTTGGCCAGCTCTTCAATGGCTTCAACAAATTCCAGTTGCTCAAATTCCATCATAAAGCTGATGGCATTACCGTGGGCACCACAACCAAAGCAATGGTAAAACTGCTTGTCCGGGCTGACGGTAAAAGATGGCGATTTTTCGTTATGAAATGGACAACAGGCCGTGTAGTTACGACTACCGGCTTTTTTCAGCGGAACACGTTTGTCAATTAACTCAACGATATCAGTTCTGGCGAGCAGATCGTCGATAAATTGTCGGGGAATTTGTCCTGCCACGCTTGTCCTTTTAGTGTTAATTCAGAAAAAGACAAACCGTGCTCAAAGAGCACGGTGTGCAGATAAAGCCTTAACGCGAGGTTGAACTGTACTTATAAGGTTGCGGGTTACGCAGCCGAACAATTCAAGCCGGTCTGTAACATTAGTACAGACGAATGCGACGTGCGTTTTCGCGAGACAGCTTCTTAGCATGGCGTTTTACCGCTGCAGCTTTCTTGCGTTTACGGATCCAGGTAGGCTTCTCGTAGAATTCTTTAGCGCGTACATCAGCTAATACGCCAGCTTTTTCACATGAACGTTTGAAACGACGTAAAGCTACGTCAAAGGGTTCGTTTTCTTTTACTTTAACTACAGGCATTAAATTCTCACCTCAGGCCAAAACTGGTTTTCGTTAACCAATACGATTAAAAATGGTGCGGCATTTTACGCAAAAAGCCCCCCCGATGTAAAGCGATAATGTGATCTTAAATCAGATCCTCTGGCTCTGGCTTGGTTAAGCCGTTACAATGCCTGCTTTTCGAGCTGGGCATCTTACCTGAAGTTAGGCGGCAGATCCGGTTTATTTAGCGTTTTTTTGTGTTTGTTAAAGGTTGAGTAAGGCATGCGTGTATTAGGAATCGAAACCTCCTGCGATGAAACCGGTATTGCTATCTATGATGGTGATAACGGCTTGCTCAGTCATGTGCTGTACAGTCAGATAGCGATTCATGCGGATTATGGCGGAGTGGTGCCTGAATTGGCATCGCGCGATCATGTGAAAAAAACTTTGCCGTTAATCAAGCAAGCCTTACAGCAAGCCGGGTTAACCGCAGCCGATATTGACGGTGTGGCTTATACCGCAGGCCCTGGCCTGGCTGGCGCCTTATTGGTGGGCGCGACCATTGGCCGCAGCCTGGCCTTTGCCTGGCAAAAGCCGGCACTGGCAGTGCATCATATGGAAGGCCATTTGCTGGCGCCAATGCTGGAAGATGATGCGCCGGAGTTCCCGTTTTTAGCCTTATTGGTCTCCGGTGGTCATACGCAGTTAGTGGGCGTTGAGGGTATTGGTCGCTATCAGTTGCTGGGTGAGTCTATTGATGATGCTGCCGGTGAGGCTTTTGATAAAACGGCAAAATTAATGGGGCTGGATTATCCGGGCGGCCCTTTGCTGGCGAAATTGGCCGTTGAAGGCGATGCTAAAAAATATGCATTCCCACGGCCGATGACCGACAGACCCGGGCTGGATTTTAGCTTTAGCGGTTTAAAAACCGCGGCCTCTACTGTTATTCAGCGCGAGGGCAGCAGCCGGCAAGTGCAGGCTGATATTGCCGCGTCATTTCAGCAGGCAGTGGTGGATACCTTGCTGATTAAATGCCAGCGGGCCTTGCAGCAAACCGGCTATAAGCGGCTGGTGATGGCGGGTGGTGTCAGTGCTAATCAGTCTTTACGAGAGCAATTAGCGCACATGCTCGCCGCCAAAGGGGGCAAGGTATATTACCCACGTAAAGAGTTTTGTACCGACAATGGTGCCATGATAGCCCTGGCCGGCTATTACCGCTTAGCCGCCGGACAGCAGCAGGATCTGACTATAGGGGTCACGCCACGCTGGCCGATGCAGGATTTAGCGCCAATCTGATTTATAAAGAGAAATAATTACCTAAGTGAGTGGGGCTTCGGTTGCAATTCCCGCTTTGGCTCGCCACAGCAACTCCCTCGCGCTGGCGCACTCACTCAGACACTCTGTGTCGACCAAATCGGGATTCCAACCTTGCTTAATGGCCATTTTATTGCTTTGGTTTTACTCGCGGATGCGCTTGCTTTTATCCCAGACTTTGCTTTCTTTGCCTTGGTATAACCTTATGATGTTCTCACGGTGGCGGGCAATGATTAAGATGCTTAGCATCAGCACAGGTAAGGTGTACAAGGGTTTTATCATATAGGTAAAAAGCGGGGCCAGCGCCACGGTAATAATAGCCGCCAGCGATGAGTAGCCGCTAAGCGCCACTATTAACAACCAGCTGCCAATCAGTAAACCTGCCAAATCCAGACCAATCGGCATCATAGTGCCAAATGCCGTAGCAACGGCTTTGCCGCCTTTAAAGCCAAAAAATAACGGATAAATGTGGCCAAGGCAGGCGCAGATACCAATAGCGCCCAGCCACACAGGTTCTATCTTTAAAAAATAAGAACCCCAAACCGGAATGGTGCCTTTGAGGATATCAAAAACCAGCACCAGTACAGCAGGTAACTTGCCGCCTAAACGTAATACATTGGTGGCGCCGGGGTTGCCGGAGCCATGAAGGCGCGGATCGGGCAGCCGAAACAGTTTACAAATCAGCACTGCTGAGGAGACTGAACCTAGCAAATAGGCCAAAATCATCATAATAGCGATTAGCAGGGTCATCTCGACGGTTCCTCAGCACCCATTTTTGCGATAAGATTAGCGCTTGCTTTTCGGGCAGCAGAATACGGTGTTTCTGGTGTTTTACCTATCCGACCAGCCTACCTGAAACCGAAAATAACGCAATGCGGATTTAACTGAATGGACATAGTTTTTATAAAACAGCTACAAGTAAACACCGTGATTGGTGTCTATGACTGGGAAAAAACCATTCAGCAAGCCTTGTTTCTGGATTTAGCCTTAAGTGCCGATCAACAGGCTGCTGCCGCCAGCGACGACATTCGCTTAACCCTGGATTACGCGGTTATTGCTGAAAAAGTTCAAAGTCTGATCACCGCTCAGCCCATAGAATTGATTGAAACTGTAGCCGAGCGTGTAGCCCAGCTGTTGCTTAGCGAATTTTGCTGCAGCAAAGTGGAGGTGACCGTCAGCAAGCCGGGTGCAGTGGCCGCCGCGCAAACGGTAGGGGTGCATATAGTGCGTTATGCCAAGGGTTCTGCCCAGCCGAGGCCAGACTGATGGCGCGTATTTACATTAGTGTCGGTAGCAATATTGAGCGGGAATTTAATGTTCGTGCCGGGGTGCAGGCATTGCAACACTACTTTGGCCAGCTGCAATTATCGTCGGTGTATGAAAGTGATGCTGTGGGCTTTGATGGCGATGCTTTTTATAACATGGTAGTGGGCGCCGATACGGTCTTGTCTGTCGCCGACTGTGTGGCCGTGTTAAAAGATATTGAACAACGCTTTGGGCGGGTGCGCACTGTCCAAAAATTCTGTGGCCGCACCCTGGATTTAGATTTATTGACCTATGATCAGCTGGTGTGTCAGCAACCCATTATCTTGCCGCGCGGCGAAATTACCGAAAACGCCTTTGTGCTGTGGCCGCTGGCGGAAATTGCCCCTGATGTTGTACACCCTGTTACTGGCCTGACTTATGCCAGCTTGTGGCAGGATTATAACGAGCCACAAAAATTGTGGCCGATACCTTTTGAATGGAGTAAATCAGCTTGACTACAGTGGAAGTGATTATTTTAGCGATTATTCAGGGCATTACCGAGTTTTTACCGATTTCTTCCTCTGCCCACCTCATTTTGCCCTCGGCAGTGTTGGGCTGGCAGGATCAGGGTATCGCCTTTGATGTGGCCGTGCATGTTGGCACTTTATTAGCGGTGATGCTGTATTTTCGGCAAGATATCGCCAATTTAACTGTTGGTTGGATAAAAAGCCTGGCCGGGCAGCACAGCACCGATAGTAAACTGGCTTGGTGGGTCATTTTAGCCACTATTCCGGCTGGCTTAGCCGGATTGCTGGCGGCAGATGTCATAGAAACCTTTTTACGCTCCCCCTGGGTGATTGCCATCACTACCATAGTGTTTGGGTTATTGTTATGGCTGGCCGATGCCACAGCTAAACAACATATGGCCATGGCGCAGATGGGCTGGCGCCAGGCATTGGTGATTGGTTTGGCGCAGGCGGCGGCCTTGATACCCGGTACCTCACGCTCAGGCATTACCATGACCGCCGCTATGCTGATGGGGCTGGATAAAGTCAGTGCCGCGCGCTTTTCTTTTTTATTGTCGATACCTATTATCGTGCTCAGTGGCGGTTATCAGGCTACTAAGCTACTGGTTGAGCCTGAGCAATTTGATGTCAGTGGCATCTTACTGGGCACGGTATTGGCCTTTATCAGTGCGCTGATTTGTATTCACTTCTTTTTAAAAATCATCAGCCGCATGGGCATGTTGCCCTTTGTCATTTACCGGCTAACCTTGGGCGTTGCGTTAATTGTCTTTCTGGGTTGGTTCGCTGCGTAAGCAGGTTTTAGCCAGCTGCCATGGCCGCTTTGGCGTGTTGTATCGCCCTTAAGCGGGCGTGCTGCAATGCCTCACCTAAGGCAGGTCCGGCAATGCCTTGTGCTATTAACGCTTTGGCTGTTACCCCTAGCGCCGCGGCGGCCAGTTGCTGCAGATAGGCCGCTTGCGGGTAGTCGGCTTGCTCAAAACCAGTACGGCCGCGCAAGTCTGCGGTGCAGCACAGCACAATATCCTCCAGCCGCTGTGGCTTACGCCACAAATCAATGGCATTAAACAGCTTTAATAGGGTGCTGGCTTTTAGATCCAGAGCGCGATGTATTAACTGATGGTATTCACAGACCAGCAAGGCTAGATCGCGACAGTCATTAGGCACCCGCAGTCGCTGGCACAGCGCTTTGATTAAGGGTAACCCTGTGTGTTCATGGCCATGGTGTGAGGGCAACAGCGCTTTATCGGTAACGCCCTTCCCTAAATCGTGCACCAGCGCAGCAAAGCGAATATCCAGCCGTGGTGATAAGGTCGCTGCTTGTTGCAGTACCAACAGCGTATGGACGCCGGTATCGCCTTCCGGGTGCCACTTCAGGGGTTGCGGTACGCCCCAGAGTGCGGCCAGTTCGGGCATTAGCGCTTGCAGGGCGCCACACTCTTTCAGCAGTTCAATATAGGCCGCCGGGCTTTGGCTGCTTAATGCCTTGGCTGTTTCTACCCATACTCGCTCCGGGCTGAGCGTATTAAGCTCACCGCTGTCGCTAAGCTGGCGCATTAATCTGAAGGTGTCGCTGGCCACGCTAAAACCTAAATGCGCGTAGCGGGCATAAAAACGCGCTACCCTAAGCACCCGCAACGGATCTTCACTAAAGGCCGCAGACACATGGCGCAGTATTTTTTGCTCTATATCAGCAATACCGCCGTAAGGGTCGATAAGGTTGCCGGCGTCATCCATGGCTATGGCATTAATGGTCAGGTCGCGCCGGGCTAAATCCTGTTCCAGCGTCACATCGGGGGCAGCATAAACACTAAAACCGGTATAGCCCTGGCCGTTTTTACGCTCAGTGCGGGCCAGCGCATATTCTTCTTTGGTTTTTGGGTGCAAAAAAACCGGAAAGTCCTTACCGACCTGCTGATACCCCAGCTGCAGCATTTGCTCTGGGGTAGCACCCACCACCAGCCAGTCCCGCTCATGAAAAGGGTAATGCAGTAATTGATCGCGTACTGCGCCGCCGACAAGATAAATCTGCACGCTCTTTCCTGATGGGTGTTTTTTTGCCATTATACCCGTCGTCTTTCAAAATGCACTGTTGTTGGCTTAAGCCCTCTACTCAGGATAACGGATGTATACCGGATTTTTTGGCCTTAGCAGCCCGCCATTCTCCATTGCGCCAAACCCGGACTTTATGTATTTGAGTCCGCGCCATGCAGAAGCCCTGGCCCATATGCGTTATGGCCTGGGTGATGCCGGTGGCTTTGTGCTGCTCACCGGTGAAGTGGGGACCGGCAAAACCACGGTATCCCGATTGTTGCTGCAAGAACTGGATGACAGTACCGATGTCGCCTTTATTTTAAACCCAACCTTATCTGAGCTGGAATTACTGGCGGCCATTTGTGATGAGCTGAAAATTCGTTATAAAAAAACCGATGCCAGCTTAAAAATGTTACATGACAAAATTACCGGCCGCTTGCAAAAAAATCATCAGGCCGGCAAAAAAACCATTTTAATAATTGATGAAGCCCAGCATTTGCAACCCGCGGTACTGGAGCAGCTGCGCTTACTGACTAATCTGGAAACTAACACCCGCAAATTACTGCAGGTGATACTGATTGGCCAGCCAGAGCTACAGCAACTGTTGCAACGCAATGACTTGCGCCAGTTGGCGCAGCGCATTACTGCCCGCTATCATTTATTACCGCTGGATTTAGCCGAAGTGCAGCATTATATCAAGTTCCGGCTGCAGGTAGCCGGTTGCAGCCGGCCAGTATTTAGTGATGCCGCCATAAAGCAGTTGTTTTTGCGAAGCGGCGGTATTCCGCGTTTAATTAACTTGCTGGCCGATCGGGCATTGCTGGCCGCCTATAGCCAGCAACAGGCGATAGTAGCGCCGGCGCTGGTGCAACGTGCCGCCACAGAAATTTTACCGGCGACTAATAGCAGCGAAAAGGCCTATCCGTCCTGGTTATGGCCGCTGCTGGCGCTATCCGGTATAGTGCTTGGCTTTATGCTGGCGCTGCAATTAGTGCCCTTACTGAGCGGAACTTAGACATGTCAATTTTGATGGATGCGTTAAAACAACAAGTCCCCGCTACGGCGCAACCAGCGCAAGCGTCGCCGTGGCGTGTTACCGCGCTGGTGCTAGCGCTGCTACTGGCCGTATTGCTGGGTTTTGTTGCTGGTTATTTTTTGCTTAAATACAGTGCAGTGCAGCCAGTAGCCGATAGCAACAGTGTCATGCTGGCTGAGCCGGTGGTCGCTTCAGCTACCAGCATAGCATCACGCTTTGAACCGGTCGAGACGACCGCGCTAGTAGCACAGGCCACTGTGGCTTCAGAAGCAACGCAAACTAGCACAGCAGCAACGCCTGGGGCAGAAATGCCTGCCGCAGGAACGCCTGCCGCAGCTACCCGGGTAGCTGAAGTAAGGCAGCCGCAGGTACAGGTTGAGCCGTTACCGGTGCGCCCGCCGATGGTCACCGTTACCGCGCCCTCGCAAAACAGTGCTACGGCTGAGCTTAGTGATAGCGCAGTATCAGATGAGTTACAGCAGTTGTTTGCCTCAGCGCTGGCGGCAACAGAGCGCTCAAACACCCCATCTACGGGGGCTGTGGTGCGTAATCATCAGGCGCCTGCTCAAGATATTCGCAGCTTGGACAGTCAGTTGCAGCAACAGATCCCCAGTTTACGCTTTGAGGCCCATGTTTATGCTACCAGCCCGGCACAGCGCTGGGTAAAGGTAAATGGTAAAACCTTGCAGGAAGGGCAGTGGATCACCGCTGATATCCGTTTGCGTGAAATCACCCCGCAGTATGTGTTGCTGGAGTTTGGGCAGCAGCTTTTCAGTATGGCGGCGTTATCAGATTGGCGCTAGAACTCAGTAGTGCTTAAGTGTGTCAGGCATTCAGAATAAAATCGTTGAAAAACTTATTAATATCAATATTGTATTCAGCAGGGTCAACTGCAGACTCAATTTTTTCATTGCAATTTTTTGCTGCCAGGTCGAGTGTCACCGGGTTTAAATAATGCCGTTGTTTGCAATGGTAAAACACCTTCACCAGAGGGCAGGCGAGTTTCGCTGGATTATTTTCTAACACTAATGCCAGTTTTTGGCTTTCAAGTTTTACCAGAGTGCCGGGCGGGTACATGCCAACAGCCCCAATAAATTGCGTCACCAGATCCGAGTCGAAGTGACTTGGACTGTCTTTTCTTAAAATCTTAAGGGCTTTAATTCCCGTCTGCCCGTCTTTATAAACTCGGGTTGCAGTAATAGCATCGTAAGTATCAACAATAGCTATCATACGAGCATGTAAGGAAATCTGATGATCTTTTAGTCCTTGCGGATAACCATTGCCATCCAGGCGCTCATGGTGATTTGCAGCCACATCGAGGCTGACAGCAGAAATCCCCTCCGATTTCATTAAAATATCTCTGCTGTAGAC
Organism: Arsukibacterium sp.; assembly: GCF_036735525.1. Lineage (NCBI taxonomy): Bacteria > Pseudomonadati > Pseudomonadota > Gammaproteobacteria > Chromatiales > Chromatiaceae > Arsukibacterium > Arsukibacterium sp. The sequence continues at coordinate 59,401 of NZ_DAINOE010000004.1, forward strand.
AACATGTTTGCGCATTTCAGCAAACTCGGTCTCTGTCAGCCGCCCTGGTTTGTTTAAAATGGCATTTGGCACTTGTATTTTGCCAATATCATGCAGCAGTGCTCCGGTGGCAAGTTGCTCTATAGTGGCGTCATCTAACTTGAGGTAGCGGGCAAAAATCGTTATTAAGATGGCAACATTTACTGAGTGTTCAAGCAGATAAGCGTCTTTTTCACGCATTCTGCTGATACAGAGCAGGGCATCTTGATTTCTAAAAAGGGAATCAATAATACCATCAGCACAACGCTGAAATTCGGCAACATCTATAGGATTACCTTTTGCAATACCTTGAAATGCACGTTGCTGTAACTCACGCGCTTCACGATAAAGGTGCTGGGCATTATGGATTTCTTTAGATAAAGAGACTGGTTTTATCCGGTCTTTTCGCGTAGGTGCCATTACTTTGGCTGACATAGTAAAGCTGTCACTGATATCAGACTCTGAAGACATAGCATAACCACAGAATAAACTAATATATAAATACTAGCTGTTCGGTTTGCAGGTCACAAGTATCCGTCAGTGATATATTTACGGGCATCCCATAAATGGATACTCAAAAGTAATTCCGCACATCCAACCCATATTTTCTTAAATCGACGCAGGCTTCTATCTGCTCTTCCTGTTGCCGGGCCAAATCCAGCACCTTAGGCGGAATATGGTGTTGATGCACACTATGGTAGAAAAGCTTCACTTTCGGCTTAGTCGGGTTTTTGCTGTTATTTTCCAGCACCAGCGCTAACTTGCCGGTACTGAGTTTCACCACACTGCCCGGTGGATAGATGCCTATACACTTAATAAAAAGTTGTACCAATTCGCTATCGAGTTGAGCAGGGGTTTGTTTGAGTAATTGCGCCGAGGCTGCCGCAGGGTTAACCAGCCCTTGTTGCGGATTGGTCAGGTTTTCGTAGCGGTTTACAATGGCCAGCATGCGGCTGCCATTGTGAATTTGCTGGCCTTTAATTGGAGGTGCACCACTACCATCCAGCAGCGCACAATGCTGACTTATCCACAAAGAGATTTCCCCAGCAAGGTTTTTATTGCGTTGCAACACCAGTAAGCTGGTGTTTATGGCTTGTGCGTCTGGTTTGCCTAACAGTTCAGGATCTAATGCCTTACCCACATCATGTAATAAACCGGCAGTAATTAACGCCTCAACTTTATGGCTCGGCAGGTTTAAAAAACGGCTGAAAGCGGCAAGATAAACTGCGCAATTCAGGCTGTGTTGTAACAAGCTGTCACTTTGCTCGGCAATCCGGGTTAAACACAGCAACACGTCCTGATTGCGCATCACCGATTCTGAGATGCCGGCACTGACTTCATGTACCAGGCTTAAATCTATCGGTTTTTGCTGGCGCGCCGCATCCTGAATGCTTTGTTGCAGGCGGGTACTTTGTTTTAGTAAACGTTCGGCGCGGGGCAATTCAGTGACAAATAAGCTGCGAACCGGGCCTTCCGGCTGAAAGCTGATAGGATCTTCTGCTGCCGGCACGGGCTGCAGTGTACTGGTGTGCAGTTGCCTGGCGGGGTCAACCAACACCTGCAATACACCTTTTTCGCGCAGCATATTGATGGCTGCAGCTGAACGTACCCACCCAGCATGTTTAACGCTAATTTCTCCGGTTTGTTGCGTAACTGCAACAACGTAGCTTCCCGGAGCAAGATCTGCGATTGAAACATGTTGATAGGCCATGCCGGCTTACACCTCGATATTGTGTTAAGAGCAAGGCATTTTAATGTAAGAAGCTTAACATGAGGTTAATTCGCGTTAGCTGCCCGCTGCCCTGCGGTATACGACTCTAGTTCAAGCATAGCAAAAGCCACAGATAATGCGGATTTTTGCGAATAAATTTAATCTAATTTAGCTACTAGTCAATTTGACAAGCATAGCTTATTACAAACTATGCTGCTGTTAGAAGTTGTTAATATTCATTGGTTATTTTTGGTATATAATTCTGCCTTATTGGCGGTTAACCACAGATATTGATATGACGACTCCACTAAAACCCAAGGCGCTGGACCGTATCGACATTAGCATTTTAGATACGTTGCAAAAAGAAGGAAGGATTGCCAATGTTGATCTGGTTAAAAAAGTTAACCTCAGTGCCAGCCCCTGCATTGACCGGGTAAAGCGGTTAGAAAAAAATGGCTACATAGAAGGGTATGGCGCCCGTTTAAATGCCAGTAAGCTGGGCTTTGGTACTACAGTTTTTATTGAAATAACCCTGGATAACACCACCAGTGCAGTGTTTGATCGCTTTAAAAACGAAGTGCTTAAGGTGCCACATGTGGTGGAATGCCATATGGTAGCAGGTGGTTTTGATTACTTATTAAAATTGCGTTTACCCAACATGGATGCGTACCGGCTGATCCTGGAACAAATTGTTGATTTACCTGGCGTGGTCAAAAACCATACCTATGTAGTGATTGAGCAGGTAAAAAATGATATGGGGTTGCCGCTGAAACAGCATGCTGATGCCGGCACCCCACCGCTAACTCAAAGCTAAGTTACATCCAGCGATCGCCACCACGGCGTTTTGGCCATACCAGTGGTAACACCAGGCCAAAAAATAAGCCCAATACTAAGATGCCCGCGCCCAGTACCATAGGGTTTTGCCAGAAAGAGCTTTGGGTAGCATCCAGTTCAGTGCTTAAGCGCTCATTAGTGCGGCTAACTTGTTGTAGTTCAGTTAAGGCATTGTCGCGCTCAGCCAGGGCAGTGCGTAACTGGTTTTGTAAACCGTCACGCAATTGCTCTAATTGCAGCAGTTGTTGCTGCTGCTCATTGTAGCGGCTGTTCAAATGTTGTAACTGGCTGACCAAACCCGGGTTAAAGGTCACGTGTTCTTTTGGTAACCAGCCGGTTTTGTTACCATCATAACGAATTTGGGCATAGCCACTGTCCTCTGAGACAAAAGTCACATCAGTGCCTGCGTTAATGGTGCCGACGATACGATATTGGTTACCCGGGCCAGAATGCAGATAGACAAAGAGCGCATCACTGATAAAGGCTGGCCTTTCATTCGCCTGAATCATGCCACTGCCAAACAGGGCGCTGAATAAAAATAAGGTGAGCAAGGTGCTGCGAACAATACTAAACATAGGTATCCTGCTTGCTGAAAAACTGATAAAGGTGGTCGCTTTTGTTATCGGATGATAGGCAGTTGTGCGGCGCTTGACAAGGTTTAATCTTAAGGACTTGGCACCATGGCATTAGAAATAGAATTAAAATTCAGCTTATGCAGCGAGGCAGCTACGCAGTTGCCCGCTTTGCTGGCCAAGCTGGGTTATGCTCAACTACCCGGGCAGTTTATGCTGCATAATGCTTATTTTGATGCTTATATAGACACAGAATCCGACCAACAAACTCCCTGGTTTCGCCATCATGATATGGGCTTACGGAGCCGCCAGAAGCAGGGCCGCTTTGAGCAAACTTTAAAGCTGGCTGGCACGCAGCATGGCGCTTTACAGCAGCGGCCAGAATATAATGTGCCCTGCAGTGGTTTGTTACCGGTATTGGCCGATTTTCCGGTCGAAGTATGGCCAGCAGACGTTGACATCCCGCTCTTACAACAACAGTTGCAGCAGCTATTTAACACTGATTTTTTACGCCAGTGCTGGCTACTTGAAGTGGCTGCAGGCTGTCAATTGGAGCTGGTGTACGACAGTGGCCTGATTAAAACCGCGACCGCTGAACAGCCGATAGCTGAGTTAGAACTGGAACTGATAAGCGGTCCGGTTGAGCCACTATTTGAGCTGGCCGGGCAGCTTATCCAGCATTTACCGCTGCGCACCGGCTGGCTTAGCAAGGCTGCCCGAGGTTACTTGCTGGCTGGCGTTAATCAGCTAACGCCATCTTATCAGGTGCCCTCTACCCTATCCGCCCAGGTGCGTGCCTTGCAGCATACTGAAGCCTGCTATTTGTACCAGAGTGAGCCAGCGCTATTAGCGCATTGTCAGTTATTGCTGCAGGCACTGCTACCCTCTTTGACGGCAGAGTGCCAGCGTTTAGCTGAGGAATGCCTGCAACAGTTGGCCGTTAGTGGTGCTGCGGTGTTTAGCGCTAAGGCCTACAATCTGTTGTTACTGCGGCTGGCCCGCCAGTTGCGGGCGGCTTAAGGGCATAACATGAATTCAGCATACTGGCAGCAACAATGGGCAGCGCTGTCTACTGACAGCCTGAGCGCAGCAGAACAACAGCAATTGCAACTATTATTACAAGCAAGCCGTTTTATCGGCCGCACTCTGACGCAGCAAAGTGCCTTAATGAGTGAGTTTACTGATAGCCAGGTGCTGCAACAGGCTTTGGTGGCACAGCAACAAACCGGGTTGTTAACCTTTGACGATGCGCCTGAAACGGAAGTCTTCGCAAGACTGCGCCGTTATCGTAATGCGGCGTTATGTCGCATTATGGCGGCCGATGTATTGCAATTACATGATACTGAGCAAAGCCTGCTGGCAGTATCGCAACTGGCGGAGCAGCTGATTAATAGCGCCTATCAGTGGGCATATCAGCAGCAGTGTGGTCAAAGCGGTACCCCTTATGATGAGCAGGGGCAGCCAATGCCGATGTTAATTTTGGGCATGGGTAAGCTGGGCGGGCGCGAGCTGAATTTTTCCTCCGATATTGATCTGATTTTTGTCTATCAGGGCCATGGTGAGACTGTGGGGGGCCGGCGGCCTTTGGAGCATCAGCAATTTTTTACTAAGTTAGGGCAAAAAGTCATCGCCGCGCTGCATCAGGTTACCGCCGATGGCTTTGTGTACCGGGTCGACATGCGGCTACGGCCCTTTGGTGACAGTGGCCCGCTGGCACTGAGCTTTGCCGCACTGGAAGATTATTATCAGGAGCAGGGTCGCGAGTGGGAGCGTTATGCGCTGTTAAAAGCCCGGGTGCTAAACCCCGATAATAAACACAGCCTGGAGCTGCAGCAACTGTTAAAGCCCTTTATTTACCGGCGCTATATTGATTTTTCGGCTATAGAGTCTTTGCGTCGAATGAAGCAGTTAATAGAACAGGAAAACCGTCGCCGCAATCGTCGTGACAATATTAAGCTGGGAGCCGGCGGCATTCGTGAGGTCGAGTTTGTGGTGCAAACCTGGCAATTGATCCGCGGTGGCCGTATACCTCAGTTGCAGCAGCCCTCGATTCTGGCGGCACTTGCGGCGCTGGTCAGCCACGGCTTATTAACGCAGCAGCAGGCCAGCCAACTGAAAGCAGATTATTTGTGGCTACGTCGGGTAGAGCAGGCACTGCAGGGTATAGACGATCAACAAACCCAAACCTTACCCAGTGATTCGACAGAGCAACAGCGTTTGTTAGTGTGTTTACAGCAGGCAGATTGGCAAGGCTTACAGCAGCAGATTGAGCAGGCGATGGCGCGTATCCATCAACAGTTCCGTTTGGTGATTGACCACGAAGATAATACTGAACCAGAAGACATTAACTTGGGCCGCCTGATATGGGATAGTCAGTTAGCGCCAGCCGAACTGGCCGAGCAACTGGACTGGTTGGATGCAGACAGTGCCTGTGAGTTAATCAGCTTGTTGCAGCAATTCCGCCAGGACAGTCAGCGGCGCAGTGTCGGGCCACGTGGTCACGATTATCTGGCCAAGTTGATGCCGCAACTTATCGCCGTGATGCAACAGCAGCAGGCGCTCCCCGCTGTATTGGGCCGGGTGCTGGGAGTGTTCCGGCAAATTATGACCCGCACCGCCTATCTGGAATTATTATATGAAAATCCGGCAGCATTGCAGCAGTTGCTGTTGTTATGTACCCAAAGCGGTTGGCTGGCTGAGCAATTGGCGCGCTATCCGATGTTGCTTGATGAGCTGATTGACCCATCGCAGTTGTATCAGGTGGCCACTAAAGCAGATTATCAGGACAGGTTACGCCAGTATTTGTTGCGGGTACCAGAAAATGATTTAGAGTTGTTGATGGAAACCTTGCGCCAGTATAAACAAGCGCAGCAGTTACGTATTGCCGCGGCCGATATCAGTGGCGTTTTGCCACTGATGAAGGTCAGTGATCATTTAACCTGGCTGGCTGAGGTGATTCTCGAGCAACTGGTCAATCTGGCCTGGCAGCAAATGGTCGCCCGTTATGGTTTCCCTGAAGGCGCCAGCGAGCAGCAGCGGGGGTTTGCTATTATTGGTTATGGCAAACTGGGCGGATTAGAGCTGGGCTATGGTTCTGACTTGGATCTGGTGTTTATTCATCAATGTGACAGCTTGCACAGTACCTCAGGCGATAAAGGCATTGATTCCCGGCAATTTTACCTGAAACTGGCGCAGCGGGTTTTACATTTAAGTACTACCCGCACCAACTCAGGGGTGCTGTACGATATCGACACCCGTCTTCGACCTTCGGGTAATTCCGGCTTGCTGGCCATTCATATCGATACTTATCAGCAGTATCTGGCCGAAGAAGCCTGGACCTGGGAACATCAGGCATTAGTGCGTGCCCGTATTGTCTGCGGTTCGCCGGAGCTGGTACAAGGTTTTAATGTTATCCGCCAACAAATGTTAGGCCGGGTGCGTGATTTGCCCAGCTTGCGCCAGGATGTACTTAATATGCGCAATAAGCTGCGCCAGCATCATGGCTCGGCTGAGCAGGATGTCAAACACAGTCTGGGCGGTATTATTGATCTGGAGTTTATGTCGCAGTACCTGGTGCTGGCTTACAGTGGCCAATATGCAGCGCTGCATCGCTGGACCGATAATATCCGCATTTTGGAAGCGGCTGCTGAAGTGGGTTTACTCACTTTGGCACAGGCAACAGAATTAATTGCCGCTTATCAACTGCTAAGAGGTGCCGGTCATCGCCTGACTCTGGCGCCGGCTAGCTTAAAGGATGATGAGCGCCTGGCACCCGCGCGTCAGGCGGTCATGCAGGTGTGGCAGCAGCTGTTTACAGCCCCGCCAGCTGACTGGTTGGCAGGCAATTCTGCTGCAGATAAGGGCTAAGTTTGTCGGTGACCACTAATGCCCGGGCATCCGGGCAAAAAAACACCAGCACAGGTCTTGGGAAGTCTGCAGCGATGGCTTTGCCAACGTCATGTGCTGAGCCAAGCAGACTGCTATTGGTTTGAAAGTATTGTTTAACGATGTAATCGCGCGGCAAGGTCCAGAACAACTCGACATCTTCTGCACGGCTAAACTCTGTCAGCCGGGTTTTTAAGGTATCACCTTTGCGAAAACGCCGGTCGGTAACAGTACCACGCCAATTGAGTGACAGTGGTAACACGGTTTCACTACGTCGTTGTAGTTGGCGCGGAAGGATTTCGCTGGTGTCAGGCAGGGTGATCTGAAAATCGCTGGGTTTGTCTCCACGACCAAAGGAGCCGCTGCGAATTTTACCGTAAAAATTGCTGAAACCTTCAGCTGCCCGGTTAACCGATTCCTGGCGAATGATAAAATCCGGCCGGGTCAGTAGTAAATACGCGATGCCGACGATAATCACCAGTAGTAATAACGTAAAAAACCATTTCATATTATGTTTACTCTCGTAAATCTATTAAGTTAGCTCAGGCCTGGTTCAATGATACAGCGAAGGCGCATCTGGCTCTGGCCGCGTTTTAAAGCGCCGATGTAACCACATATATTGCTCCGGATGTTTCAGCACTGCTTGCTCCACCCATTGGTTGACCCGGATCACATCGGCTTTGTCATCGCCAGTGGGAAACTGCTCTAGGGGGGGCAAAATTTCAATCTGGTAACCTTTATAATCAGGCAGTCGATAGCTGTAAATCGGGATCACCACGCAGTTGGCGGCTTTGGCAAACAGTAGGGTACCGGTGGTGGTGGCGGTGTCGGCTACAGCAAAAAAGGGCACGAATTCAGCTTTGTTTCGGCCATAATCCTGATCGGGTAAATAAAAGCACACTTCTTGTTCATTCAGTGCGTGAATAAGGGCTTTTACCTCGCGTTTGCCAATCATGTATTTGTTAGACTTAATACGGCCATGATATTGCAGGTAATCCATCAGCGGGTTGTTGTGCGGTCGGTAAAAGCCCACGCTGGGATGGGTTAAACCAATCACCCGGCCCGCGGCTTCTAAATGCAAAAAATGTCCTGACAGCAGCAACACCCCTTTGCCTGCGGCAATGGCATCTTTAAGATGATGATACCCGCTGAAATGTGCCAGCTTAGCAAAGCGCCAGCGCGGCCACCACCAACTAATAATTGTTTCAAATAAGGCCTTACCCGATTCTTCAAAGTTACGTTTAAGCAGGCTTTCACGCTCAGCGTCTGGCATATCAGGAAAACACAGTTGCAGGTTACGCCGCGCTACCTTAGCTCTGGATTTTAATGTTTTATGTAATAACCGGCCCAAAGCGGCACCCAACAGCATTAATACCCGGTAAGGCAACCAGCTCAGAAGCCACATCAAGCCCACACCCAGCCATAACAGCCAGTACTGCGGTAATAAAAATCGCCAGCTAAAAGTCGGAGCCTTTACCACACCAATGCCTCTAAAATGCTAAAAGCGCCATTGTAACGGAAAAAAGGCAACGGGAAAGCTAAAAACGCAAAAGCCTCACCTGCTTAGCGCTATGTGCTTTGCAGAGTGAGGCTTTTAAAATTGAGCAGTCAAACCTGAGCTAACTTAGCGGTTAAGTACTACAGGTTAGATAATTAAGGCGTTATTAATCGCCAATAAGTCGTTTTCTGTCAGACTGCCGGCCGCTTGCTTTAACTGCATCATTGCTAAAATGTAATCGTAGCGAGCGCCCGATAAATTGCGCTGGGCATCAAACAGGTTACGGGTACTGAACAATACATCAACTATGGTACGCGTACCTACTTCAAAGCCTGCTTCGGTGGCTTGCAGCGCACTTTGCGCCGAAATCACCGCTTGCTCAAGTGCGCGAATTTGCGACATTTGCGAGTTAACATTGTTAAAGGAGCTGCGCACCTGTCGTACCACTGAACGGTGGTTTTGCTCCAGTGCCTGACTGGTTTCAACAAAGTTGGCGCGGGCCACTTCTACCTGGGCATCGACACCACCGCCGCGGTAAAGTGGGACATTGACATTCAGGCCAATGGAGCTACTGTCGCCGCGATCAAAGCCGGAGGTTTTGCTTGTACCCAGGTTAGCCGATGCCGACACGGTAGGTAAATGGCCAGCACGGGCTAAATTAATATCTAACTCAGCCACATCCAGTGCCACACGCTGCGCTTTTAACTGCAGGTTGTTGTTTTGTGCAATCTCTACCCATTCAGTGACTTGGGCTGGGCTGGGTGTACTGGTAGAAAATTTATCGGTATTGAGCTGCGCCACCTGGGCATGATACTGGCCGGTGATTTCACGCAGTGCTTCACGGGCATTCTCCAGCGCATTTTCAGCACCGATTTCACGGGCCACTACGCTGTCAAATTGTGCCTGAGCTTCATGTACGTCAGTGATGGCGGTTAAACCTACCGCAAAACGTTGTTTGGTTTGCTCTAATTGTCGCTCGATTGAGCGTTTTTCGGCAGCGACAAAGGTTAGCGTATCGCGGGCGCGCAACACATCAAAATAGGCACTGGTCACCCGCAATATGAGTTGCTGCACTTCAGCGTCATACAGAGTCTGGCTTTGCAGCGCCTGCTTTTCTGCCCGGCTCAGGTTTTGCCAGTTAGACCAGTTAAACACGGACTGACTTAAACTCAGCTCCGCCCCTACAGTGTTAGGACCACTAAAATTAAAGCTGTCATTACTGCCACGACCGGCGCTACCGCTCAGGGTAACACTGGGTAATAAGCTGGCTCGGGACACATCAATACGGGCAGCAAAGGCATTGCGGTTTGCCGCAGCACGTTGCACCACAGGATCTTTCTGTGTGGCTAACTGGTACACAGTTTGTAAGTTATCGGCGCTGACCTGCAGGCTGAATAAACTCAGTGATGACAGTACTACAGTACTTAACAGTGATTTTTTCATATTCACCAAATCCTGGCGTTAAAGGAAATTGCCCAAATGATAACCTGTTACGGTAAACTAAGTAATGATTAAACCGTAAAGTTACCGTCAAGAGTGTAACAAAATGTGAGGGCAATGATGTCTGACTTCAAGTGGCAACAGTATCCGTCTTTTCGTGCTGAGCAGGTAAAGATAATCGACCAAAGCACGGTTTTTCAGGGTTTTTTCCGGATTGAACAGCTGACCATTCAACACCCGTTGTTTGCAGGTGGTTACAGTGCGGCCTTTAGCCGCGAATTATTAGAGCGCGGTCATGCTGCTGTGGTGTTACCCTATAATCCACACACCGACGAGCTGGTGTTAATCGAGCAATTCAGAATTGGCGCGCTGGATAACAGTGGCCGTAGCCCCTGGTTGCTAGAAGCAATAGCCGGCATGATAGAGCCCGCAAGCACCGCTGAGGCAACAGCACTGCGCGAGGCCGAAGAAGAAGCCGGTATCAGGCTGGATGAATTGTGGCCTATGCTCAGCTACTTATCGAGCCCGGGTGGCACCACAGAGCGGGTGCAGGTATTTTTGGGCCGGTTGACGCAGCCGGTATCGCCCGGTATCTTCGGGCTGACAACAGAACATGAAGATATTAAAGTGCATCTGTTAAAGCGGGAGACAGCTATGCAACTACTGCAACAGCAACACATTGATAATGCCGCCACTGTTATAGCGCTACAGTGGCTGGCGCTGCATTTGCCTCAGGTGCAGGCCAAATGGGGCCAGACTCAGACGGACCTGGCTCACAGGGGCCATAGTAACGCGGTGGCGACAACCGATGACTGAGCGGTTGCTGCAACGGCG
>NZ_DAINOE010000005.1:0-17630 GCF_036735525.1 Arsukibacterium sp.
CTAGCATAAAAGTCTGTTCACACTCATTAAAAACAGAGGCTGGTGCTATGCAACAACAAAAACAACAGCGGGCAAAAGACATCAACAAGCAGATCATCAAAGTCAGCCTGATTGAAACGCCGGGCACCTTGTTATTTGCTTTGGGTTTGTACACGAAATTAAGCGACAGTGCCGAACCGGTTTTTCCGTTTCTTCAGGATCCGGCAGTCGTGAATTCACTTATCCTTATCGGCGGCGCCATTATGCTGTGGGGCACCTATAAAATAATCATGCTGATACAGGAAAAGGCGCGTTTGCAAAAGGCGCCAAAGGGCTGATTGGGGCTTACTTTTTATTTTCTTGAAGCTTTTAACCCAATCACTTTTAATGTGCCAAAAATCGTATTAGGTTATTTGGAAGGATTGCGCATGTTACAGGGGCTAAACCATATCACCATTGCTGTGAGTGACCTGGCGCGCTCACTGGCGTTTTACACTGAACTGCTTGGTATGACTGCACATGTTCGTTGGGATGCTGGTGCCTATTTGAGTTTGGGCGATGTCTGGTTTTGCTTGTCATGCGATAAAGTCGCGCCTGGCCGGGATTACTCGCATATAGCTTTGGATATTGCCGCAAAGGATTTCACCGCCTTTGTGACAAGATTGCGCCAGGCAGGGGTAACGGAATGGAAGCAAAATAGTAGCGAAGGGCAATCGCTCTATTTTCTTGACCCTGATGGTCATAAGCTGGAAGTGCATTGCGGCTCATTGCAAACACGGTTAAATGCACTAAAAAATAAGCCATATTCAGGCTTAGTCTGGTTATAAATTTAATCTAACACCGAAGTGCTGTAGTGACTTAACCAAGCAGTAACTCAGCTTGTTTATCCAGTAAGTCTTTTAAAAACTCCGGTGCCAGATCAGCTCCATTTGGCCAGATTACGGTTTCCAGTTCTGGATCCACGGTGAGTCTTCGAAAAGTGGTAAGGTCTTTCAGCGGTTCAAATACCGGGCCATGTAATACGCCATCTAAATCAACTTCACCTGAAGTGCCGTCATCAAAGGCAATCCAAATACGGTAATCTGACACATGTTTGGCAGAGGTAATATGTAACATAGCTTACTCCAGTGGCGCAATGTGGTTTAAAGGCTGGCCAATTCTAGCTCTATGCCAGTTGTCTTCCAGTTCTGTCTGATGCAGTGTTATCCATTCCTGTACAAATGAGGCTGCTCGTTTAGGCAACTCACCCTCCAGAATGGTTCCGTCAAATGCAAATAGCGCTTCATAGCCCGAATATTTGGCATGAAAGTGGGGCGGATTATGATCGTTAAAATACATGGCAATCAGAATACCGTAAAAGCGACTGATAACTGGCATAGATAACTCTCAGCTCAATTTTATCCTTATCATATTGTAATGGCACTGTGAGTCAAACTAAACGGCTGGGGTCAGGCCTTGAATTTTGCACAGCCACCTCATCGGCTTTGCTGTGACAGCTATTGGGGAGCTTTGCCCTTTATCTGCTACAGTGATGGCATGGGTTTACAGCGTAGCCTTAGCATAACGGATCACTATGAATAGCAGCACACCTCTGGCAGCAAAGCGGGAAATTTTTGGCTGGTCGATGTTTGACTTTGCCAATCAGGCCTATACCTTACTGATTATTACCGTAATTTATGGCGATTTATTTACCCGGGTAATAGTTGGTGATGCGCCCGATTATCGGCTGGGTAATTTACTGTGGAGTATCTCGCTGGCCATCAGTTACTTAATGGTGGTAGTAGCCAACCCGGTGTGTGGCGCCATAATGGACTACACGGCCAGCCGTAAACGCTTCTTATTTTTTAGTTATTTACTCACCGTTTTGGCTACCGCCATGTTGTACTTTGTTGAGCCCGGCTGGTTGTGGCCAGCCATGCTGCTAATCATTGTCTCCAATTTTGCCTATGCTATAGGCGAGGGCTTTATCGCCAGTTTTTTAACTGATTTGGGGCCGCGCAAAGCGCTGGGCTGGATATCAGGCCTGGGTTGGAGCCTGGGCTACATTGGCGGCCTTATTGCTACGGCTTTTGCCTTGTTGTTTTTAGGTGAGGTGTCAGCCGATAACTATGACACCATTCGCTGGGTGGGGCCTTTCGCTGCCGGTTTCTTTTTACTGGCGGCCATACCTACCTTTATCTGGTTACGCGAGCGCGGGGTAAAACGTCAGCCCGCACCCGGCCAAGGGGTGTTTAACATGGCATTGACCCGCTTACACACCAGTTGGCGGGCCATGCAGCAGTTTCAGGATCTGCGCACCTTGTTAATCTCGATTTTTTTTGCAATGGCGGGTATTTATATCATTATTGCCTTCTCATTTATTTATGGTGCCCAGGTTATTGGCTGGGATGAGCAGGTGCGGGTACTGATGTTTGTCACAGTACAAATTACTGCTGCCTTAGGCGCCATTGGCTTTGGTTTTTTACAAAGCTGGATTGGTGCAAAAGTCACTTACCTGCTGACATTAAGCCTGTGGTTACTGGCCATTCTGGCTATCTGGCAAACGCCGTTAATAACCGAATTATGCCGCCAGTGGTTTGCTGTTGACTGGCAAGCGCAGTATGTGTTTCTGGTGGCAGGCGTCTTAGCTGGCGCCAGTTTGGGCTCATCGCAATCTGCTGCGCGCGCACTGGTTGGGGTACTGACGCCACTGAGTAAATCGGCAGAGTTTTTTGGCTTTTGGGGTATGGCCACCAAGTTGGCAGCAGTGTTTGGTATGCTCGGCTTGGGGTTGATGCAATGGGCCTTTGGTTTGGCCGATGCAATTTTACTTTGTTTATTGCTGTTTGCTGTGGCAATTGTTGTAGTGTTGCCACTGCAGCAAGCACGCGGCAGTGCGGTTGCCGATAGCTGGCGCGAGCAATTGGACTAGTGGTTTTCCTGCACACCCAGCAAGCGCAGCGGCTGATCGGTAAATAGCCAGTCAATGCCACGGGCGGCTTCGCGGTTCATAATGTCAGGCTGATTTACCTGACCGGTACCGACCGCTTTTCCGGCGGCTTTTATTTGCTTAATCAGCGCATTACTCAGTAACGCAAAAGAGCCGGCGACGGCGCCATGGCCGAGTTGATTATTTTGGCGGATGATCTGTTTAGTGTTGGTCAGCGCCACGTCAATCAATGCGGCTTTGGGTAAAGCGGCAAAGCCTTCCAGATGATCTGGTTCTAAGCTGAGCAAATGGTAATCTACCGCGGGATCTAATGAACTAAGGACGGCTTGCACCTCTGCTACTAAGGCCCGGCGCTCACGCCAGGACTCTTTAATTTCAATCATTAAATGCAGTTTCTGACCATAACGGGCAATGACTTCCTGTAAATGTGGAATTTGCGGCAGCTCACGTCGCAAGGTGTCAAAAGGGGTGTTAGCAATGCTGATATCAGGCCGCTTAAATAAGCGGCCACAGGCCGGATCGTGATGCACCACTGGCTGACCATCCAGCGTTAACTGAACATCTAACTCAATACCCCATACATGATGATTAAGGCAACGATCAAAGGCGGCGAGAGTGTTCTCCGGGGCCGGGCTGTCATCACCGGCAATATAGGCTCCGCGGTGCGCCACCAGTTTCAGGCTGGCTGGATCGGCCACTTTGCGGCAAGCCGGGCTTAATCTCCATAGTTGGTTTGCCAGGCTATTCAGGTGATCAGTTAAATCGATCAAGGCGTCTATCCTGTTGTTTTTTTAACAAATAATAGCAGAGTCAAGCAGCGAGACTGAAACAGGCTGTTCACTTTGCCGTTAAAATCCACTAGCATCAAGGCTTAAACTGCAATGTATTCCGCATTTCATAGCACAGTAAAGGCATTTTAAGATGAAACAACACGAAAAACGACTTAAAGAAATTGAAAAGGAATTTATTAAAGTTGCGCTTATTGATGCCCCTGGCACGATACTTTTTGGCTTGGGATTATATGGTAAATTTGCTGCTGATGGCGATGCGTTTATACCTATGTTAAACAACCAGCAGCTGGTAAATGCTTTTTTGCTGCTTGGTGCAGCGATTATGGCCTGGGGGGCATTTATGATGATCAAACTGGCTAAAGAAAAATCCCGCTTACAAAACTTACAAGGTTAAATTTAACATGAACTATTCTGATTGGCTTAAAAGCACCTATCCACATCTGGCGAGCGAGTCAGATGTTAAGGTGTACAATTTTGTGAAACAAGCTAAAGAGCAGACTAGCACATCACGACGCCTTGTTTTTTTGCTGATTATGATGTTAGTAGGGTTAATCGGTTATACCATCGGCTATGCCTTTGCCCGCTTTACTGAAGTAGGTTTTGTAATGCTGGCGATAATTACCATGTTACTGGGGCTGTTGCTTTTTTATGTATCTACCAGAATAGAACAGCGGCTTATTAAGCAAAAATTAACGGCACTGCTGAGCCAATATCAGCCCTGAGTTATAGTGTTGCCAACTTATCATTTACATTTTGATACTAAAAACAAAAAACCGTGTGCTAAATCTATGCTAAGTTTTTAGCGACAAAATACTTAACAGGATTGGATGATGGCTATTGATAGCTCAGGTGTAAAGATTGAAGACCGTCCTTTTGACCAGGTAAGGGAGGAGGCGATAGATCAGTTGATTATGAACTACAGCCACGGCGTGATCTCCGCCGAAGCCTTTGAACGGCGACTGGATATTGCCAGTGATGCTAAAACACATCAGCAACTGATTGACGTGGTCGCCGATCTGACCTTAGCGCCTGATAAGCAGTATCAACAGCAACGGGAGCGCAGCTTCTCGCCACGATATCAGGCAGGAAATGACACCCGCAATGAAAACATCATCAGTATCCTGTCATCTAACCAACATAGTGGCCAATGGCTGGTACCAGCCGAAATACGCATTATCAGTGTACTGGGCTCGATAGAGCTGGATTTTTCGGAAGCTATTTTTCAGCACCAGCAGATTGTTATCCGGGTCAATAACTGGATTGGCAGCCTGACCATTTTGGTGCCCGAACAGGTCAATGTGGTTTCCAATATGTTCAACATTATCGGCAGCACCGATAACAGAGCACCTTGCATGGGAGACCGCCAGGCGCCGCAAATTATTATTGAAGGCTATTCTGTTCTGGGCTCGCTGGATGTAAAACTGAAAAAAACCATGAAAGAAAAATTCAGCGCCTTTGCTGATCAATGCCGGGCCGCCTTTGGTTTGAATAAGCCTTAGAGTGTTATTGCATTACACTTTAAGCCCCCAATCTTGCCAGGCTTGTTCGGCAAGACTCGCTCGAAACTGCGGTGCGGCTATATCTATCAGCGCGCGGGCACGCTCCGTTAAGCTTTTAGCGCGTAAATTGGCTATGCCATACTCGGTGACGATGTAATGGACATGGGCGCGGGTAGTCACGACGCCGGCGCCCGGGCTTAACAGAGAGCTAATACGAGATATGCTGCCAGCCGCAGCAGTGGCGGGCAGGGCGATAATAGCGCGGCCACCTTCTGATAAGGCTGCGCCACGCACAAAATCCATCTGGCCGCCCACCCCGGAATAAATCTTGGTACCAAGCGAGTCGGCACACACCTGACCGCTCAAATCTACTTGTAGTGCACTGTTAATTGAAACTACCTGCGGGTTTTGCCTGATGACAGCAGTATCGTTGGTGTATTCCACATCCAGAAATACCACCTGTGGGTTGTCATCAATAAAGTCGTACAGTTTTTGGCTGCCCATGGCAAAGGTGGTCACCATTTTGCCGCGGTGTTTACGTTTGTTCTGATTAGTAATCACACCTTGTTCGATTAACGGTAAAACGCCATCCGAAAACATCTCGGTATGAACGCCTAAGTTTTTTCTGTCGCCTAAATAGCTAAGAGTGGCATCAGGAATAGCACCAATGCCCATTTGCAGGCAGTCGCCATCCCGGATCAGGCTGGCAACATGCTGGCCAATTTGCATCGACACCGCATCTTGAACTGCGGCTTTGTGCAGCGGTAGGGGGGCAGCATGTTCAACGTAGCGGTCTATTTCGCTTAAATGAATAAAAGAATCACCATGGGTACGTGGCAACAATGGGTTGACCCAGGCAATGACTTTTTTCGCCATTTGCAATGCAGCGCGAGTGGCTTCAACAGAGACACCTAAGCTGCAAAAACCATGGTTATCAGGTTTAGATACCTGAATTAATGCGACATCCAGTGGCTGCTCACCACTTCGAAATAACTTGGGAATTTCAGATAAAAACATCGGCACGTAGTCAGCACCACCGGCGTTAACTGCGGTACGGGTGCTGCTACCAACAAAAAAGCAGCGCTGGCGTAAATGGCCGTGAAGCGCCGGGTCGCATAGCATCTCGCTGTGCTCAGTGTGCAGTTGCAGTAGGGTTAGGTTTTTCCGCTCCAGCGCTACTTTGGCTAAGGCCTGTAACAGGTAGTAGGGTGTGGCCGCCATCGAATGGCACCAAATCACATCGTTATCCTGAATAATGCTAAGGGCTAGCTCCGGACTCTTTACTTGCATGCGTTGACTCCACAAGGCGAGGTTAAAATTTGCTGGAGCAGCCTAACAGTATTGCATTTAAATTCTATGATAAAGATCAAGCTGACAGATAAAATCGCCTTATAATCAGTTTTGCATACGGGATGCGTTGGCTTCCGTTTGTTTTTTGACATTACGTAAATACCGGATAAGCCTGGCTTCTTGCTCATTTATTGGATCTTTACCAATATAGGTGGCTTCACGCTGCAGGGCTTGCTGTTGCTTGATATTTTCCTGGAACAATAATTGTTCAGCTTCTGACAACTGCTCCCAGCGACCATTTCTGTCAGAGGCTAATTCGCATTTACGGGGCAGAGATTCCAGCACCAAAATAGCCCCTAAAGAGTAAAATTTATTATCGTAGACACAGCCTAAAATCTTGCCGCGATCCACCACCAGCTGCCACGGAAAAGTGTGATCATTCAGGCTGGTGCCGTCATTTTGCTCATTACTATTATCACTCGCCTCGGCCAGAGGAAATGCCAGCAAGGCTGTTAAGAGTACAAATTTGCCAAAAGTATTCAAAGCAAGTCTCATTTTAACGAAATGGTGTTTTGTTAAACTAAACAACAAATTTATCTAAATCAACTACAAAATTGAGTCATTAAGTGCAAAGGTGCTGCTTTAACTCCGCTAAATTAATGATGCACTGTAAATACGTTGTTTCATGAAACAGTAATATCATTTAGCATGGTGGTCATATAATGCAGGTTAAGCGGGTTATCACCGGCCAGCCATTGAACAAAAGAACATCCTATGACGTTACCCACTAAAAAAGACATTATTCTGGCTGGTATTTTTATTGTCCTTGGCGGGCTTTTTATTATTACTCAGCCTGATTATCTTCCTTCTGGCTGGTATCTGCTGCTGTTTGGTATTGTTGCTTATTTATTTCCAGGTCCACAGTTGCATAGCCGTTTTAAACGCACTGAACAGCAGCAACAGCAGTTACGTGAAAAGGTCATTGCCGCAAGTCATAAGCCTTTAGCCTGGTGGGCTACACCGCTACCCTGGGGACTACTGTTAATACTGATGTTGATAGTGTTTTTGGTACTAGCTTAAAAGCGAATTTAGCCTGCGAAGGAGCGACACTTATGCACCAATGTATTTCTTTTGCTGTGGGGTTCATTGTGGCATATGTATTTATGCAATTGACTCCAGAGTCCTGGCCAAAGTGGCTTGAAGTCTTGGGTTTACTGTTAATCGCGAGCATAGCTTTAGCGCTACATTTTTGGTTTAAACTTAAACAAAAAGGGACTGAGTAAGCATGTAGCTGCACTCAATTTTAGCTTATTGTAACCAAACTTAAGCTTGCGGTAGCTTATTGCCAGCAAAGCCACATAAAAAAATACCCCAGCCTGATGCCGGGGTATTTTTTGCACTTAAGCTAGCTTAGGACTTAGCTACTTATGATTCAACTACTTTGGCTCAAACTCAAATGGCTGGCGCTGACATTGGCGCAAGCCAATTTCATTCATGCTAACGGCATCATACAGGCGGCCATTGACCATAGTATAAATCACCTGATCGCTTTGCCGGATATCAGAGAGCGGGTTACCATCAATGACAATGATATCTGCCAGTTTACCCACTTCAATGCTGCCTAACTGATGATCCATGCCATAGGTTATCGCCGGGTTAATGGTGGCGGTTTTTAAGGCTTGCAGCGGGCTCATGCCGCCCTGAGCAAACATCCAGATTTCCCAGTGCGCGCCTAAGCCTTCACGTTGACCGTGAGCACCGATATTGGCCACTATACCCAAATCTTGCAGCTGCTTAGCCGTTTTTACCACTTCAAAATGGTTATAGTGATGCTCGGGGGCGGTAGGCCGGCGCATACTGCGTGGCGCCAGCACATCCATAGGCACATAACGGCTTAGCCGTGGATGCTTCCACACTTCGGTTTTATCGTACCAGTAGTTCTCGCCCCAAATGCCGCCGTAAGCCACATTCAAGGTAGGGGTGTAAGCCGTGCTACTGGCTTGCCACAGTTGTTTAATATCATCATATACCCGGGCCGCTGGCAGTGCATGTTCGATGGTGGTGTGGCCATCTACTATCATGGTCAGGTTGTGCTGCATTAAAGAGCCACCTTCAGGTACCACCATCATGCCCAGCTCCCGTGCCGCCTGGATCACTTGCTGGCGCTGATTACGCCGCGGCTGGTTGTAGCTTTTAACACTAAAGGCGCCTACTTTTTGCAAGCGCTCCAGGTGAAATTTTGCATCCTCCAAACTGTCGATATGCGAGGTGTAACCTGCACCCTCGGCACCGTATAAAATGGTACCGGTGGAAAAGATACGCGGGCCGACAATCTGTCCGGCGCGTTGCATATCGCTGGCCGCAAATATTTCACGGGTATCATTCGACGGATCGTGAATACTGGTGACACCAAAGGTTAAGCCGGCATAGTTTTGCCAGTTTTGCTGTGGTGTGAGTTGCGCCGTCGCCTGGCTGCCATGGGCATGGGCATCAAATAAGCCTGGCATCAGGGTTTTACCGCTAATATCAATCACCGTCGCATTGGCCGGAATGGCTACTTCGCTGCGACTGCCCACCGCCTTTATTTTGTTATTTTCAACCAGTACTACCGCATCCTGCAGTACTTGCTCGCCCACCATGGTAATTACCTGGCCACCAACAAAAGCCAGGTGACCCCGTGGCATATCGGCAGGCACACTAAAGCCCAGGTTAAGACCATTCTTAGCGGCAAATTCCCCCTGATTGCTGACATCAAATAAACCATCAATATTACTGTGATAAAGCTCAGGGCCTAAGGTCCAGTAAAGATTACGGCTATTGGCGGTCCAGCTGATATTTTCCCCGGCGCGCACTGAAAGTTTTTTTACCGGCATTTGTTTATCGTTGCCGCTGACATCAATAGGCCGGCCGCGTTGAACAAAAGGCGTGATAAAGACATTAAAGCGATCAGCAAAAGCCAGATATTTTCCATCAGGGGATAACTTAAACTCAGTCCCAAATTTGGCGGTATACAGGGTTTGTTGCGTGTGTTTCGCCAGATCTATGCTGATAAGACTGGGGCTGCGGCCAGAGTCCATCGCATACACCCGCTCATTGCTATCCGCAAACATCGGGGCGCGGCCATTGCGCGAAATAAGCTCAGGGCTACCGCCACGGCTGCTGATTTTATACAGGCCGGTATTAAGAGACCACTGACGTGGCAGTAAACTGCCGGCGCCAATTTTACGATAGACCACAGTTTTGCCGTCCGGGCTAAAAGTGGGCTCTATATATTTACCCGGCTCAGAGGTGAGTTTAGTCACTCTGTTATTGCGCAGGTTTAAAATATTTACTGCACCTTGCTGCTGATCATTCCAGCTGACAAACACCAGCTCACGGCCATCACGGGAAAATTGCGGGTAAAACTCAAAGTCGGTGCTTTGCCGCGTTAAGCGCCGCGGTTTCGGCTGGGTTAAATCAGTGATATATAAATGGCCAAGGGCACTGAACACGGCCTGTTTACCATCAGGTGATACCTGAACAAAGCGCAACATTTTGACATCAACTGCTGTTTCATCAATATCTTGTTGTACCCGCAGCGCTGTTTGAATTTGTTTATCCGCGTTGACTTCAAACGGGATGGTACTTACTTGCTTGGTCGCCAGATCTAAGCGCTTGATCTCGCCACCGGCCCAGAATAACAGCTGCTTGTTGTCTGGCGTCCAGCTAAGGGTAGGGTAGACCCCGTGAATCGCCCAGGTTTCCTGCATATCTCTGTCTAAGCCGTCATACAACTGAGTATGTTGACCACTGGTTAAATCGTATAAAAACAGCGTGCTTTGAAAATCTACCCGACGGATATAGGCCAGGTATTTGCCATCCGGTGAGGGTGTGGGCCGGATGGCGCCACCGGTTTCACTGAGTAAGGTTTGGATTTCACCGGTATCGCGCTCAAAGCGCTTAATGGTATAGATGCCAGATACAGAGTCTTTGTTGTAATGAAAAGTGGGGCCAGGGGTGCTGTCCTGTGAAAAATAGATATAGCGGCCATCAGGGGAAAACGCCGGCTCGCCCAAATCTTTTTGATCATTGGGCCGCTCGGTCAGCATCACACCACTGCCACCTGTGACATGGTACTGCCAGACTTCACCGGCGCCAAGAGAACGGCTGGCGGTAAAGTGCTTGCGGGAAACAATGAACTGGCTATCCGGGCTCCAGGCGGGGCTGTTTAGTAAACGGAAAGTTTCTTTGGTTACCGCACGAGCTTCGCTGCCGTCGGGTCGCATCACCCAAATATTATCACCGCCATCGCGATCGCTGGTGAACGCAATATAACGGCCATCCGGGCTAAATACCGGCTGCATATTCCAGGCGATATCGTTAGTCAGTGCGGTTGCTTTGCCACCGCTGATGGGCATAATGTAGATATCACCCAGTAAATCAAAGGCCAGCGTTTTGCCATCCGGGCTTACCGTCAGGTTCATCCAGCTGCCTTGCTGCACATTAATATTAACGGTTTCAAACTGGCCTTGGGGGGCATTCACATTCCAGGCCGGGGCTTTGTCGTCAGCATGCAGCATAAAGCTGGCGATGCTTAACGCCAGTAAACAGGGTTTAAAGGTGGTCATTGGTCAGTTCCCGTGGCAATTCTGCTTATTGTTATCTTGTAGGTATCTTATAGGTATAGTGTTGCTGTATCGGGCAGATTGGCATAAAGTGCCGGCAAAGATAAGCCTTTGCCGCGACGAAAGCGACCAAAGTGCCCAACAAACCGATAAATTTCTCTGCAAAGAAGCGATCACACTATGCTGGAATCCCCTTGTGTTGCCTGCTGTCGTTTAAACAGTGACAAGCTGTGTGTCGGTTGTTACCGTCATATAACTGAAATAGTTGACTGGAATAAACGATCAGATGTCGAAAATGCCGCTATATTACAAAAGGTTGCTTTAAGAAAAGCACAAGCTGAGCAACAAGGCCACACTGATGAGCTTACCACAGCGATAACCCAGGCTGAGTGGCAGGCCGCGAAACTGGCTGCCAAATACATTTAACGCCAGCATTAAAAAGGCGCCTTAAGGCGCCTTTTTTGGTATTTGATATTAAGCTATGCTTAGCTGGCGCTGCGGGCGCGGATAGATTCGATAACGGGTGAGTTGGCAAAGCCATTGCTTTGAGCCCACTCAACATCGCCTGAGCTGGCAACTACACTACCAGGTAACTGCTTGATGATAAAATCCGCGGTGTCATTGGCATTGTGCTTGATGGCATGGCGCACTAAAGGCAGGCCGTCACAAATAACTCCACTGTAGACGTTTGATAAACGTAAGCGATTATCAGTTAAAACTTTACGTAGGTTGTTGCGGCTATCAGCAGCTACATAAGAACAAATAGATAAAGCCAGTTGGTCGTTAGCGACAACAGGAGCACTGATGAAAGAAGTGGTAGTAAAAAGGGCGGCAAGGGTAAATAATTTGGCTTTCATATTCAGCTCCAGTTGAGTCAGTTACTTACGTTTAATGGCAACCATTTTGGTGGTTAACGAAAGGCAGACACACTCTGAGTGAACAGATTTTACATCGCTATTGCGATGGTAGCCCAGCTATCATAGGGTTTCCCCGTTAGATCTGAAGCTTTGCGTGATCATTCTTTCGAATGTCTTGCCTTTCAATGCTTTGCAATATACCCAGTGAAGCATTTACATGCAAGTGAAATTTATATTACAGATCAAAATGCGTCTGGTCATACCATTATAACTGTTGCGCAATAAGCTGCTGCACACTGAGGCACCACCTTTGATATAGCTGTTGTTGTATGCCAACTGCTAATACGGGTTGGTAGCTTTGCTGGCTCTGTGCTAGTGGTGCTATGTCATTGATACTCTGTAACCAACCCAATTGCACGGCACATAATGCTGCAGTGCCAAAGACACTGGCATCGCTGGTATGACAGCGGTTGATTTCTTGCTGGGTTAAATCGGCCAGCGCTTGTAAAAACCAATGATTCGCTGTCATACCGCCATCTACCCTAAGCTGGGTTATCTCAATGCCATCGGCGCGCATTGCCTGCAGTAAATCTTCGGTTTGATAGGCTACGCTACACAGCGCAGCAGCACAGATGTCGGCTTTACCGCTGTCACGGCTTAAGCCGAGCAAAGCAGCCTGTACTTTTGGTTGCCAATGGGGGGCTCCTAAGCCGGTAAAGGCAGGGATCAGCAGTTCAGGTTGCTGATAGCTAACGCCCTGCGCCAGCAATTCACTGTCACTGGCTTGCTGAATTATGCCCAGTTTATCCCTTAACCACTGAATAATAGCCCCTGCCATAAAAATACTGCCTTCAAGCGCATAGCAGCACTGGCCGTTGAGCCGCCAGGCAATAGTGCTTAGCAGTTTGTGTTGGCTGCGATGCACCTGACTACCGGTATTGACCATGGCAAAACAGCCGGTGCCATAAGTGCTTTTAAGCATGCCAGGCTTGATGCAACCATGCCCCAGCAAAGCCGCCTGCTGATCGCCCAGTACGCTTAGTACAGGCAGGGCTTTGGCAAACAGGCTGCTGTCGGTGATACAAAATTCCGCCGCGCTGTCCAGTACCTCGGGCAGCACTGACGGCGGGATGTTAAATAACGCTATTAACTCAGGGTCCCATTGCTGGTTATGAATATTGAACAACAGTGTACGGCTGGCATTAGTGGCATCGGTGACATGCACTTTGCCGCCGCTCAAACGCCACATTAAATAGCTATCAACAGTGCCAAAGCACAGCTCTGCACGCTCTGCCCTGGCTCTGGCCTCTGGGAGGGTATCGAGTAACCACTGCAATTTAGTGGCAGAAAAGTACGGATCGGCCAGCAGTCCGGTTTTGGCTTGCAATACGCTTTGCTGTGCTTGCAGCGCCTGACAGTTATCTGCTGTGCGTCTGTCCTGCCAGACAATAGCATTATAAAGCGCCTGACCGTTGTGTTTATCCCACAACAGGGTGGTTTCACGTTGGTTGGTCAGCGCCAGCGCCGCCAGTTGGCTGCTATCAATGGCTGCTTTTTGCAACAGTTGCTGTATACAACTGACCACCGTTTGCCACAAGGCTTCGGGGTCTTGCTCCACCCAGCCAGGCTTAGGATAAAGCAGGGAGACAGGCTCGCTGTGGCTGCAAATCATTTTTAACTGCCGGTTATACAGCATGGCCCGGCTAGATGTAGTGCCCTGATCTATAGCAAGTATATATTCTGACATTAGTGCTGCCCTTTGGGGTATGCTTAACATCAGACTAGCAGCAAAAGTGAGCCTTTTACCATGATTAGCTTTAAAAGTTCTGCCAGCGGTACCATCAGCTATCACAAGGCTGTTGCTTTGCAATTACTTGAGATGTTGGGGCGTGATAGCAAAGTACCCAGCGCTATGTATGCCGAAGATGTGCCTAAAGCCTTAGCGCGCTTAGAACAACAACTTAAGCTGCAGCAACAGGCTGAACAACAAGCAATTGAGGCTCAAGCCGATACCTCAGACGACGCAACGAATGACACTGCGCAGGCAGAGCCGCCAATTAGCCTCAGCGTCAGAGCACAACCCTTGCTGACACTGTTGCAACAGACAGTCGCTGCCCGAGCGGGCATCAGCTGGGAGTAATAGCCTGCTGTTTGCAGTGTCTTTGGCCAGTAAAACCTGTCACCAGAAATATTGGGAGAACTGTTGCTAGGTGCGCTTAAGAGGGAGCCAATGCCGGACTATTCAGGTTTTACTTTGCATTGCAGTAACTGCTTTTTAAAGTTGTTGATTTGCTGCTGGTTGTCAGCTTGGCTGCCTTCCAGCATTTGTTCAAAGATGTCGAAGTGCTGGTCGATGTAATCCAGCTCACAAGTACATTCTGCTTTAATGTCCTGATTGCTGTAGCTTTTACTATGCAAAACTTCTACACAGCGTTTTAAGTAAGCGTCCAGTACAGCAGTTTTAAAATTAGTGTTGTTGATGCCAGTTTTTACTGCAGCCGCTTCAGCGTTAGCTGCTGGCAGGCTAATGATGAAGATAACAACCCAGGCACTGAACAGCAGACTTTTGATATTCATTATTTAATTGCGCCATTTTCAAAAAGCCAACCATACCCGATTGGCGGGCAAAAATCAGCTATAAACCCGCTTGTTTAAGCAAGCTTGCCATGGATTGCAATGCAGTAAGCCCCTGAATGTCAGTAGCTTGCAGGGGTACTTTGAAACGGGGCAAGCTAGCAAAATCCTGCGCTATCTGGGCTAAATGCACTTGCTCCTGAGCGCGACGGGCGGCCAGAAAATCGCCATCGGCGCTATCGGGTAAAATGCGGTTGACGACTAAGCCTGCCAGTGGCAGTTTTTCCTGTTGCAAACTTTGCACTGCGCGGGCTGTTTCCAGAATGGGAAGTTTTTCCGGCGTTAATACAAACAGCAGTGCGCTTTGGCGAGCATCTGTCAATATTTCCCGGGTGCGTTGCAATAAACGCTGACGTGCCAGTAAGGTTTCGGTGATGGCTTTATTACGTTCATTCATACCATTGGTGGCATGCTCGGCAGGATCGGCCAAAGGGTTATCGACATCCCGGCCTTGGGGGTTAAATGGCCCAGCACATCGCCCAGTTTTTCTGAGCGCTTATTGGCATTAAGCAGGCCCTGGGTCCAGGCAGCCATAGCCTCAGGCAGGCTGAGCAGCCGCAGAGTATGGCCGGTGGGCGCGGTGTCAAAAATCACTAGGTCATAGTCTTTTAACCCCAATTCAATCACATTGGCAATGCGCTCGAGCATTGCCGCCTCCTGCGCCCCCGGCGATTGGCGGGTTAAGCGCATTTGCCGTTCAATTTCGCTGTACATGTCTGGGCGGGTAAAGCGTTTAAGCTGGGCGCTCACTTTCGCCAGATGTTGCGCGACTTCGTTGTCCGGGTCGATTTCCAGACCATCAACATTGGCCGCTAAGCGGGTAATATTGTCGCCAATAGGGCGATTAAAGGCATCGGCCAGGCTATGCGCCGGATCGGTTGACACCAGCAACACCTTTTTACCACGTTCAGCGGCCAATAATGCCAGTGCAGAGCTGGTGGTGGTTTTACCCACACCACCTTTACCGCCAACCAGCAGTAAGCGTTTATCGGTTAACAACATTTAATGTTATCCAGTGGCGAATGCTCCATACCCATGCGGGTATGCCAGTCATGAAAGCGCTCCAGCATTAAGGGTTGCAGCTCCAGGGTGTAATAGCTGGCTGGGTTAGGCACGCCCATCATTTCAGAGAATATCAGCAGCATAAATAAATCATCCTGCTCGCGTTTAGCACGCGCTATGGCACTACGATAGGGCGCGTTATAGGCTTCCTCGGCATAAAAGCTGGCTTTGGCAAGCCAGCTTTTCAGGTTGTGCAGCTTCATGGTTTATCCACTGCTGCCTGCTGTTTATTGGCTTTAATTTGTTTGGTTAGCGCTGAGCCAGACTCGAGGATCACTAAAAAGGCGGCGATTAAAATCACGATATCTAAGGTAAATAAGAACCAATCCCCTTTTTCGTAAAAACTTTTGAGCTGGATGAGTAAACCCAGGGTGGTCATCACCAACAAAAATAACAGCGGCGCCAGGGTATACCACATTGGGCGACCCAATTTGACCAGCATTACGGTAATGACTAATAAGGTTAGCCCGGCCAGTAATTGGTTAGTGGTACCAAACAAAGGCCAAATCATCATACCACCGGCACCATCTCCACCGGCACCAAAAGCCAGTAGCAGACATGAGCCTACGGCTAACAGCGTCGCCGGGGCGGCTTTTTGCATCCAACCAATGTTATAAATACTGCCCCATTCCTGGAAAATATAACGTTGCAACCTAAGGCCCGTATCCATAGTGGTACCGGCAAACAGCACTACCATCACGGTTAATATGGTTTGTGCTAGTACGGTATCTAAGCCAACACCTTGCTGCAGTATATTGGCGCCGCCGTTAATAAAGGCCGATACGCCGCCCTGTCCAAAACTGTGATAAATGGCTTGCCAGTCGGCCAGTGAGGCAAAACCGGCGGTAGCAGCAATTATAGCCGCCAAGGCTAACGAGCCTTCACCGACAGCACCGAAATAGCCGACAAAACGCACATCAGGCTCTTTATCCAGTTGTTTTGAGGTAGTACCGCTGGAAACTAGACCATGAAAACCAGAAATAGCTCCACAGGCAATGGTGACAAAAAGCAGTGGGATAAGCGAGGGCGTGCCTTCTGGGACGTCGTTGTTAAATGCTGGCGCTACGATTTCTGGTCCAGAGAGTAACACGGCGCCATAAATTAAAATTAATCCGATAAACAGTTGAATACCATTAATATAATCACGCGGTTGTAACAGCATCCATACCGGTAGTAATGAAGCTATGGCGGCATAAGCAAATAAAATGACAATCCAACTTTCACGTGCACTAAAACCAGCAATGCTGTCGGGTAATGACAACGGCACCATCGGGCCAACATAGATCATGGCATAAAGCGCAACTACGCCAATGATGGTGACCATTATTAAGCCAATCAATTTACGGTAAATTAGCTGGCCAATAATCAGCGCCACGATAATAGCGCCCCAAACGGGCACAGTGGCACTGGGGAAATTAATCAACTGACCGGCAATCACCACCGCAAATACGGCATTCACCATCAACAGCACCAAAAAAATGACAATCATAAAAATGCTACGGGCACGGTTACCCACTATATCGCCGGTAAGAGAGCCGATAGATTTAGCTCTGTTGCGGGCACTGGCCCAGATTGCGCCGGCATCGTGCACGCCGGCAAAAAAGATGGTACCGAACACTACCCATAAAAAAGCCGGCACCCAGCCCCAAATCACTGCAATGGCCGGGCCTATGATTGTTGCTGCGCCAGCAACAGAAGTAAAGTGGTGGCCCTATAAGATGAATTTGTTAGTAGGGACATAATCAATGCCATCCTGCATTTCATGGGCAGGGGTGCGAAAGTGTGGGTCAACCTTGAAGATTTTTTCGCAGATAAACTTTGAGTAAACAAAATAACCCAGCGCCATGGCGCCCAAGCCCATTAACATCAAAAATATCGCATTCATTCAATTACCTCTGACTCGGTACTAAAACTTGCTAAGCATAGTACATCGTCCGGCAAAGCATAGTGATGCAACTAAAGTTTATCACCATCCTGGGGTATCC
>NZ_DAINOE010000005.1:17640-22870 GCF_036735525.1 Arsukibacterium sp.
GACTAAGCATAGTACAACAGCAGTTAAAGAATAGGCATGCGACTAAAGTCTGATAAGCGCCCACTAAAGCGGGCGCTATCAAGGTAAGGCGTGAGAGGCTTAGCGTTTTTGGATCCAATTGCCATCGAGCAGGATAAAATGCCCACGCTGAGTGCGCTCTATGGCCTTTTGACCGGCAATGGCTTCTACTTCAGCCACGCCAATATTATTTTCGCGGGCCAGCCGGGTGTATTCAGCACGGCGGGCGTCATTAATAAGCTTTACAATAGCCACGGCGTCTTCAGATTGTGTTACTGCCGCCAGATAGCCGTTGGGTTGCTCTCCTACCATGCCTTGCTCTTTTGCCGGTTGTAACGCCTGCATCGCTTGTTGTAAGGTCATGGCCAGGGCAGGGGTACTGAGTGCCAGTAACAACAGGCAGCTTAAAACGCTGAGTTTTTGACGCAACATATTCATGTTTTGCTCCTTAAAATAAGCCACTGGCATCACTAAACAGCTCATCCAGCTGCTTATCGACGCGAATATAGATTTCATGCTGAATTTTCACATTCAGGTTGATGTTGATAGGTTCATTTGGCAAGGCTACTTCAACTCTGGGCGTACAGGCTGAAACAAGTAGCACAGTGGCCATTACAGCCAGCGGTTTACACTTCATTTTTTTGCTCCTGCAGCGGCAGCCGCTGCTTGCTTTTGTTGAATATATTGTTGTACCCGTTTTGTTATGGTGTCATTCAGCTTATTGGTTAACTGCAAGCTGGTGATCATGGCCGGTAAGTCTTCTTCTAAATTAATGTTGAGATTAATTGCTCTGCCTTGTTGTAAGGCAGGGTTGGCGCCACGTAAGTTCAATGCCAGCAATAATTTACCTGATGTATCATAACTGATTTCACTGGCAAGGACGGTAAAATGAAAGTCTTCCAGCGCACTAAACACCAATTGCATACTTTGATTAACACTGCCCATGCCACTGCTGCTGGCTGACTGATACTGTATTTTACCACCTGGCTGCTCCGCAGCCACCCTGCCAGCTTTAATGGTAATACCTTGCTTGCTGATGCTAATGGGCAGTGTACCGGATAACTTACCCTGGCCTTTTATATCCGTACTGGGGTGTTGTTGTAATAATTGGGCTAAATCTAACTGATTTATCTGAAATGTCAGTTGGTTAGACTCTTGCGCTAAATCCAGTTGTTGTGGGCTAACGCTAAGGTTACCGCCCATGACCTGTAGCGCTAATTGCTCTAAGGCTATTACGCCAGTGCCGGGCTGCGCCATAGTGGCGCTATACTGCGCTGAGGCTTTAAGTGGCCCCAGTTCCAAACCATGATTAATCTGGTTTATCACCAGATTATCGCTGCTGATGTTAAATTGGCTGTCATGCAGTGATAACTGCATATCGGCATTTATACCCTTGACTAAAGTGCGATCATAAATGCCTGACAGATCGCGCAATTGCAGTTGATTACGGCCACTAAGCTTGCCTTGTTGCCAACGGATATCGCCATTAGCACCTAATCTGCCACGGTTTAATTCCAGCAAGGCTGGCCAGTCGCTAAAAGTGCCAGCTAACGGATTACCAGCCAGTAAAAACATATCGGCCAGCTGCCATTGCAGGGCTAGGTTTTCATCACGCCAATCTAGCTGATGCTGCAGGCTAAGGCCCATGTCATTACTGAGCACGCCATTGTTAAGGGTGGCTTTCAGGCTTGCTGTGTTATTCGCTGTGACCAGCTCAAGCTTAGTATCTGCCTGCCATTGCCAGTGTTGCTTTACTAAAGACGCATGTTGTAACCCTTGCATACTGGCTGCCAGCTGAGTAGATAATTGCATTGGCATCTGCTTAACCTGCTGAAGCTGCATATTCGTTATGCTCAGATGTATTTGCTCAATAGTCAGCAGCGGATGAGTGAGCGACAATTTAAGCGCATTGTCATCCTGCAACTGAAGCTGCCAGTTATCCGCTTGCCAATGGCCATGAAAACTTCCTTGCCATTGTATCTGCTTAAAGCTTAAGCCCTGCTCTGTCAGTTGCCACTGTGGCAGGCTGAGCGCGGCATTGCCTTGCTCAATAATCACCGCCAAGTCTGCCAAATTCAGTTTTAGTCGCATCTCGCTGTTAAGCGCTAAGGCATTATCAGCGGCGCCAGGCTGGCTCTTTACTGAGATATTAAGGGGTAAGGCTGCTAAACTCATCGGCTCTGAAGTTTCAGAACTCAGGTTAATCATAAGTCCAGGCAGCTGAATGCCCTGCTGCTGCAGTTGTGCTAATTGCAACTGGCTGAGTGACATCTCACTCTTTACTTGCCAGCGGTTAATCACGCCATCGGTAATATTAAGCTGACCTTGCACCTCACCTTGTAACCAGCCCCATGGCAATATAAAGGGTGAGGGCGCTAAGGCGGCAAAATGCCAGTCAAGCTGATGGCTTTGTAATAAGCGCTGCAAATTACCGTCTTCGGGTATGGCCCAGTTCAGGTTAGACGCCAATTGCAGCGGCTGGGTAAATTCGGTCAGCCAGCGCTCGGGTAATGTCAGCTGCCAGCTAGTGAGTAACTGCAGTAATGCTGCGGATGGCGGTGAAATACTCAGTGCCAGCTGCGTACTGGCTTGCTGGTTGGCCAGGTTAAACTGCTGCTTTAGCGTTAACGCCAGTTGCTGGTCCAGTTGCAGTGTCAGATCCAGCGCTGGTGTATTATTGTCTGGCCGGTAAAACGCATCCAGCTTAACGCTGATGAGTTGGGCCTCATCAGTGAGCTGGCTTTGCCACTGCCATTGTTGTTGCTGGCTATCGTAACTGGCATATATTTGGCTTGATAACTGGCAGCGACCTGCCGGGCAGGGCATATCCAGTTGCAGTTTGGGAAAGTGTATTTGCTGTGGCAAAAAAGCCGGTAATTGCCATTGCTCTGGCAACGACAACTGCTCAAAACCAGCTGTCTTTGCTTGCTGAGGATCGGGCGTGGCTGCAGTATAGACTAAGCGTGCCTCGCGACTAGTAACCAAGGTTAGCTGTGGCTGCATCCAGCTAAGCCAACGCCATTGCAGGCTCAGCTCATTTAAATCAACATCAAAAGCGGCATCTGAAGCAGATGGCTGAAAGCGAAATTGCAGTTGTGACATTTTTGCGGAATGCAAGCCCAGCTGCTGCCAGTGAATACTGAGCTCAGAAATGCCGGCCGCTTTGATTTGCTGCTGCAACCAGATGAAGCCAAGCGTCGCCAACAGCGGCAATCCCAGTATCAGCAATAAAATGGAGCGAATGATCCTTGTCCGCCAACGTGGCATAGTATTGCGCCTTTAACCTTTTATTAAACTCTAGCCAAGCCTACCTGAACCGCTTGTGAATTGACAATTTTAGTCATAAAAAAGGCAGCCTAAGCTGCCTTAACAGATGTTTTAGAGGTCAGAATTATTGGCGTGCAGAGGCAGAGGCATCACGAATGGCACGGAACTCATTACCTGGGTACCAGTTTGGCCACAGCCGGCTGTTAGCCAGCTCGTTACCGACCCGGAAGTACAGGAACATATCTTGCTGTGCGCCACGTAAGTCCCAGTTATCATCCCATTGATCCTGCACTTTGTGATAACAACAGCTGTTATATTCAGCACGCTGGGCCGCGCCCCATTCAGCGCCCAGTTGATAGTGGTCATTACCACCTTTGGCATACAGGATCGGTACGCCTTTTTTCGATAAACTAAAGTGATCTGAGCGATACGCAATACCGGCTTCAGGGTTTGGTTCTTGCACAGCGTAACGGCCCTGAGCTTCGGTATGCTTAATTAAAATCTCCTCTAAATCAGTGTTGCCCAGGCCAACAATCACCATATCTTTCATCGGGCCATACACGTTCATCACGTCCATATTGATAAGGGCTGCGGTCTTTTCTAACGGGAATACCGGATTAGCGGCATACCAGGCCGAGCCTAATAAACCACGCTCTTCTGCAGTCACCAGCACAAAGGCGACAGAGCGTTCAGGTTGCGCTTGCTGGGCTAAGTATTCAGCTAAGGCAATAACCGCACCTGTGCCACTGGCGTTATCCTGAGCACCATTAAATACCTTATTGCTAGGGTTAGAAAAATCCATACCCAGGTGATCCCAGTGCGCCATGTATAAAATAAACTCATCCGGATAGGTGCTGCCCTCAATGTAACCCACCACGTTGCTGGAGGTTAACTCGCGCAGGTTGTTTTGCACCGAAATAGAGGCAGTGGCGTTAAGGGGGACGGGTTTGAACTCGCCTGATAACGCCTGAGCGCGCAGCGTTTCAATATCAGTATCAATATTGGCAAATAAGGTCGCGGCGGATTCGGCGGTGATCCAGCCCTCAATTTTTGAACGGCTCATGTTTTTGTCTTCATTCACCAAATCAAACTTAATCGGCGAGCCGTGCGCTACCACACCCCAGCCATAGCTGGCGGGAGCCGTTTCGTGAATAATCAGTGCCATGGCCGCACCCTGACGAGCCGCTTCTTCAAATTTGTAGGTCCAGCGGCCGTAGTAAGTCATGGCATTGCCATTAAACAGCTCTGGGTTTTGCGTGGCATAACCGGGGTCATTTACAAACATCACCACAGTTTTGCCTTTAACATCCAGGCCTTCGTAGTCGTTCCAGTTATATTCTGGTGCTACTATGCCATAGCCGACAAACACCATTTCGCTGTCGATAACTTCAACACTATCGACAACCTGGGTAGTCCAGGCCATCATTTCATCGCGATAACTAAAGCTTTCAGGCAGTTTATCGCCCGTTAAGCGCAACGCTGACACCTTTGTAGGATCAATTTGCACCAGCGATACCGGCTGTTTGTAGCTGTCACCATCGATTGGCTTTAAGCCAATACGGCGAAAGTTATCTTCCAGGTAAGCCACCGTTAATTCTTCGCCTTTAGTGGCAGGAGCACGGCCCTGAAACTCGTCAGCTGACAGGGTTTTGATATATTCAGCTAAACGTGGGTTAAACTCGGTATCCACCAGTGTAAAAGCCGTGTCACTGGCGGCGTCTGTTGCCTGCTCAGCAGGTTTGCTACAGGCGGTTAAGGTCAGCGTGCTGCAAAGCGCCAACCCCAGCAGCGCTGGATTACGCATTTTGTTCATGTTATCTCCGTGGCATTAGTTATTTTTATGATATTAGTAAGCTTGCTAAAATCGGGTTTAATCGGCATAACCCCAAGGTGTTGGTGGTAGTGCCACGGGGTTGGTCAGGTCAAAATCTACCCGAAACTCGCG
>NZ_DAINOE010000005.1:22880-68979 GCF_036735525.1 Arsukibacterium sp.
GTAGGTAAAACGCTCCGGGTAAATATACATCTGCCAGACGTTGGTATTTGATGCAGGAATACCATCAGCGACAAATAATTCTTTTGAATATTGGTCAACCGGAAAAGACTGTACCCGGTCAAAGCCGGCATCAACAGTGTGGCCGCCATACATCGTCACGGGATCATGATTACCATCTTTTAATCTGTGATCATGCTTTAAACTGATACCTGAGCCGGTTTTTGTTAGTATCCAGGTACGTGAGTGATTGTCGCCGACATGAAAAGGAATGTGCAACTGGTGATCAGTGCACTTGCGAACATGCATAATGAGCGGGCCTTCAAAGCCGCCGGCCACCGGGTTATCAACCGTAACCTTACCGGCAAAAGCTTTACCACATAGGGCTTTTAAGTGGTTAAAGTAAGCATCATGAGTGGGGATGGATACCAGAGGCGCATCCTGTACCACCTTAGCTGCTACAGAGTAGCTGAAACACAGGGCGAGAGAAGCAGTAATAACAGTCTTGTTCATTTTTTTCTCCTTATAAGACAACCGCACTATACCGTTATTGCGTATCTGGTTCAAACAGACTCAGACAGAAAGCCAGTTTCATGGGCACAAGCGCAACAGGCAAAACGAAAACAGGAGTATGAGCGATGCAAACCGAATTAGATGGAAAATTTTTATTGAATGTATACGCCTTGGTAGAGAAGCACGGCGAGCCAGCAGCCACACCCTTTGGTAATGGTTTTACGTTGCAAGGCCTGACGGTTGCGCCGGGCTTTGATGGCTATGATGTGTATTTATTTAGCAATAAAGTGCAGTTGACGTTGGGGTTTCACAACAAATGGCATGCCGATGCCAAAAATGAGCAGGAAATGGATGACTTTATCAGCTTGCTGAGCGCTATTCGTCACCAATATGGTTAAAACTCAACCCTTGCAGGCGATTCTTCGTTAATTTAGCGTAACTTAATCAGCACAGGTTCAGTAATTATTGCTAGTATAGCGCGCTAAATGCTGGCGGCAGCTCAGCAAAGCGTGCGCATTTACACATAGACGGCTACAAGGCTATTGCTATTCGCTGACGATCAGGGTAGAGTGCCAGGCGTCAATCATATCAGATAGACCAGAAGAGGTGCGTTAACCAGGTATCCAGCGTCAGAGTGCTATAACTCGTAGCGTTGGAGAGGGGGATTAACGCCGAGAACAATCAACCTATAGCGGTTGTTTGTTCGGTTGCCAGGGTTGAATCCCTGCGACTGTCACCTGTTAATTCGGTGGAGAGCTTCTGGCCTTTGTTATTAGCAACGGGTTTTACGCAACTTTAGTAGCCATCCTCGTTTTGCCTTTTTAGCAAATGCCATGCTCTGCTTATTTTTTTGTAAGGAGAGACCCCCTTGTCCAAACTTATTATTGCCAAATTCGGCGGCACTAGTGTTGCCGATTTTGCTGCGATGTCCCGTTGTGCGGATATCGTGCTGTCTGATGACGCCATTCGCGTGGTGGTCGTGAGCGCCAGTTCTGGTGTTACCAATTTATTAGTAGAAATTACCAAAACCACTGATGTGACTGAGCGTTATGATGCCTATGCTGGTATTGAGCGTATTACCTTAGCTGTGCTGAACCAATTACAGCAGCCTGCGGTAGTGGCTGGCAGTATTGAACTATTATTGGTTGAATTAAAAGCATTAATTGAAAATGGTGGTGCGGTATACAGTAGTGCCCACAAGGATTTAATTCAATCTTTTGGTGAGCGTTTAAGTTCTGTATTATTTGCACAGGTACTTAGAGAGCGTGGCGCTGCTGCCAGTTGCTTTGATGTCAGAAGAGTTATGCGAACGGATAGTCGCTTTGGCCGCGCTGAGCCAAATATAGAGGCGTTGGCCGATTTAGCTGAGGTGCATTTGCAGCCGTTACTGGCTGAACAACGTATTGTAACTCAGGGCTTTATTGGCCAGGATGAGTTTGAGCAAACCACGACGCTCGGTCGCGGTGGCTCTGATTATAGTGCCGCTTTATTGGCTGAAGCCCTGGCTGCCACCACGGTACAAATCTGGACCGATGTGGTCGGCATTTTTACTACAGATCCGCGTTTAACCGATCAGGCACGCTGTATTCCGGAAATAAGTTTTGATGAAGCGGCTGAAATGGCGACCTTTGGCGCCAAAGTGCTGCATCCGGCAACCCTGATTCCAGCCATGCGCCGCAATATTGGTGTCTTTGTGGGCTCTAGCCGTGAACCAGACGCCGGTGGTACCTGGATTGCGAAAGAAGTACAGCAGCGGCCACCATATCGCGCTATTGCCTTGCGTAAATCCCAAACACTTATTACCGTTAAAAGCCCGGCTATGTTACATGCTGCCGGCTTTTTAGCCAGGGTGTTTGATATTTTAAGTCGCCATCAGATTTCGGTAGATCTCGTCACTACCTCTGAAATCAGTGTCGCGCTGACACTGGACGAAGGCGGCATGACCAGCGCCTTTAGTCAGGCATTTGAACCAGCCTTAGTCGAGTTACGGGCATTTTGCGATGTCGTGGTAGAGCAGGGGCTAAGCCTGGTGGCGGTTATTGGCAATCACTTGCATAGCAGTAAAGGGGTGACCGGTGACTTGTTTCAAACACTAGAACGCATCAATATGCGGCTTATTTGTCATGGCGCCTCTAAGCATAATCTGTGCTTTTTAGTACAGGATGCCGATGCGCCTGCGGTAGTGAAGCAGCTGCACTCCCGTTTGTTTAGTGTTTGAAACCTGATAATAAAGCAGTAGCTATCATTTAAGCGCTACTGCTGTATTGTTTATCAAGGTTAGGGGGTGTCGTTTGCGATCCAATCGTCAATACGTTGTTGCAATAAATGCAGCGGTAGCGCGGCACTATCTAATACTTTGTCGTGAAACTGGATGATATCAAACTGCTGTTGAAAGTGAGCTTCAGCTTGATGGCGCAATCTTAGGATCTCATTCATGCCAATTTTAAATGCGGTCGCCTGCCCCGGGAACATTAGATACCGCTGCACCTCGGCAATAATCGCATTGTCATTTATTGGCGTATGCTGACGAAAATAGTCAATAGCTTGCTGCTCTGTCCATTGTTTGTCATGTAAGCCTGTATCTACTACCAGGCGCACAGCACGCCATATTTCTGTCATCAAACGGCCAAACTCACTATAGGGATCTTCATAGGCACCCATTTCTTTAGCCAGATACTCAGCATAGAGCGCCCACCCTTCAGTATAAACGGTCGAGCGGGCTGTTCGCCTGAACGTTGGTAAATGGCGCAGTTGCTGGGCGACGGATATTTGTAAGTGATGGCCGGGGAGCCCCTCATGGTAAGCGATGGCTTCCATTTCTGGTTTGGGCATGGCCGCCATATCCGCTAGATGTGCATAGTAAACACCAGGCCGTGAGCCATCAGGGCTGCCAGCCATGTAATGTTGGGCGGCACCAGCCTGCTCTCTGTATGCTTCAACCCTTTTGACTTCCAGCGGAGTATTGGGGAGTAAGCCAAAAAATAATGGTAATTGCTGTGCAATTTTTGCCAGATATGCACTGGAATCATCCATATATGCTTGCCTGCCTTCGTCAGTATTAGGGTAGAAAAAACGTTCATCATGGCGAATAAAGTTAAAAAAAGCTGGTAAATCACCGTCAAATTTCAGCTGTTGCTTTAGCTGTTTCATCTCTGCCGTTAGGCGACTAACTTCAGTTAATCCAAGTTCGTGGATTTCAGCTGCCGTCATTGATGTGGTGGTATGAAACGCCAACTGATAGGCGTAATACTCTTTACCATTTGGCCTTTGCCAGATACCAGTATTTACCTCGGGCGATAAAGAGACACTGGCGTTACTCCAGGCAATTAATTGCTGGTAGGCTGGTGCTACCTGCGTAAACAGTGCCTGCTGAACCTGTGCTTTTAAGGCACTGGCTTGTTGCTCAGAGATAAGTCTTTGCTGTTGTAAATAACCGATTTTAGTTAAGCCATCTTGCCATAATGGTGAGGGGCTACCGGGCGAGAACGGCTGGCCGGTTAACAGATTTTGGCTTTGCCGTGCTATGGCTTTAACAGCAAAAGCCGGATAAATAACGCCATATTCAGTGCCAGCTTTTGCCCGCTCAGTAAGCTGAGTTATGGCTCTGCCCAGGTGTGACAGACGGCTAATATAATCCCGCATATCTTGTTCAGTCTCAACCTGGTGAGAGTTAATAATAAATTGCGGTAGTGACGCGTGCAGTGAGAACATTTGATTAAAAATATAATCATAATGTCTGAAACGATGGCCCTGTTCAGCAATGTTTAGCTGATACAGCCAAAGCTGGTAAGAGGTTTTGGTTTCGCTATCAAGGTATTCAGGATTTATGGTTGCAACCATTTGCGCAGTTACAGCGTTTAGCCATTGTTGCTGTTCAACCAGTGCCTGATCCCTAAAGTCGTCTAACTTGTCGTAGTGCAGTTTGCTGCCCGAGCGTGTAAGTTGCATCGGGCTTCGTAACAATTGTTGCTGGTAAATATCTTCAAACCAGCGATTTAATTTCTGACTTTCTGTTTGCGCCACCGCCAGCTTAGGCGTGATGTCGCTAACTTTGGCCTCAGTAAGGGGTATTACCAGGCAGGCGCTTAACACGCAAAGTTGAATAAAGTGAGCTTTTAGCATGGTTAACCCTTAATATGCGCTGACATAACTTTGTACGTAAAGTCAGACTGACTTGCAACCGAATTAAGACAATTGCAAGCATATCAACGATGTAACGAGCTAATAAAGCCTAGTTGCTTGCTGGTGGTGTAACGTCGACTAAACCTTCGGAGCGTCCTACCACTAGCGCTACCATGGTATCACCAGTGACATTAGTAGCGGTGCGCATCATATCGATAATCCTGTCGACTGCAGCAATAAAAGCAATGCCCTCAATCGGTAAGCCGACAACACTTAGCGTCACAGTAAGCATTACCATAGCCGTGCCGGGTACGCCTGCTGTGCCCACAGACGCCAGCGTAGCGGTGCCGGCAATCAATACATAATCCAGCGCGCTTAAATCAATACCGTAAATATGGGCAATGAAAATCGCCGCTATCGCCGGAAAAATACCACCACAGCCATCCATATTTATGGTCGCTCCCAGCGGTAATACAAAGCTGGCATAGTTACTGGATACTTTTAAATCTTCAGTGACCACTTTATGTGTTACCGGCAGGGTGCCATAGCTGCTGGCACTGCTGTACGCCACCAGCTGTGCAGGAAGCACGGCTTTGAAAAACTGCCGGACCCCCATGCCACCAAACAATTTGACCAAGCCACCATACACAAAAAAGATATGAATAAAACAAGCAATATAAATAGCAATAATAAATTGGCTAAGTGGCAGCAGGGTGGCCAGGCCAAAGTTGCCAACGGCCCAGGCCATTAAACCAAAGACACCAAAGGGTGTTAGTTGCATGACCATACGAGTGATTTGATACATAATATCAGCGCCTGCTTGTACCACTTGTTGCATTGGCCGGGCTTTTTCGCCAACCACATTGATGGCAATGCCTACTAGTGTAGCAAAAACAATGATTTGCAATATATTGCCGTTTACCATAGCGGCGATAGGATTTGTTGGGATTAAACCGGTGATTACATCTGCTACAGGTGGAATATCGCGTTGACGTACCTCAGTGGCGGTTAATTGCAGCGCATCACCCCAGTTCATCAGGCTGCCGACACTTAAGCCAATCAGACTGGCGATAAAGGCCGTAAATAAAAACAGGCCAATGGTTTTAAAGGCCAGCCGTTGCATTTTATGGGTATCACCCAGCGAGGTAATACTGGTGATCAGCGCAAAGAACACTAGAGGCACCACCAGCATGCGAATCGCATTAATAAATAAAGTACCCAAAGGCCTGAATACAGTGGCACTTTCGCCCAGCGCAACACCTGCCAGTACCCCCAGAATTAATGCCCCTAATACCCGTTGCCAAAACGGAATGGCAAACCAAAATGCAAACATAGATATCCCCAAATAAAACCTTTGGGGTCAGGCCTTGCTTTTTGCATTTGTTAACAAATGCAAAAAGCAAGGCCTGACCCCCCATGGTAAAACTAGTATTACCGCACAGTATAAAGTGAAAAGCGGCCGTTACAAGGCCGCTTTTCTATATGATATAACTGGTTAGTGACGTTAACTGCTGAGTTTTACGCTGCTTCGTAGGGCAGTGGATCAGTGGCGTTATTTAGGGTAAAGGCTTCCAGTCGCTCCTGACAGGCGCCACATTTGCCGCAGGCTAACTCGCGGCCGTTATAGCAGGTCCAGGTTTTGCCATAATCCAGCCCCATGGCTAGCCCATCGGCTAAAATGTCAATTTTGGTCTGGTACAAATAGGGGCTGACAATATCCACCGGCTGGTAATTGGCGATTTGGCAAACATCGTGCATTTTTTGCACAAATTCTGGCCGGCAATCCGGATAGATAAAATGATCGCCAGAGTGGGCACCATAATAGACAGCGCGAGCGCCAATAGAGTCGGCATAGCCTACGGCAAGTGATAACAATATCATGTTGCGGTTTGGCACTATGGTCGATTTCATATTGTCTGCCGCATAGTGGCCTTCAGGTACGTCGATATCGCTGGTCAGCGACGAGCCGGATATAAGCTGGTTTATCGCCGAGATGTCGACAATTTTATGTTTTATATTCAGCTCTTTACATACATTTGCCGCACAAATTAGTTCTTTAACATGACGCTGGCCATAATTAAAAGACAGCGCATAAACATCGTGGCCAGCCGCAACGGCTTTATGCAGTACAGTAAAAGAATCCATACCACCTGAATAAATAACCACAACTTTTTGGCTCATCACTGTCTCTCTCTTGTATAATAGCGAATAAATCGGCCGCGCATTGTACTTTAAGCTGGCCGTCAAATCACCCTGCTTGCCACATCCGTCAAATGAAAGGAGCCCGCGGCTTGTTATATAAGGTTAACGAAGTTTTTGAAACTATCCAGGGCGAGGGGAGCTTTACCGGGCAGCCGGCTATTTTTATCCGCTTGCAAGGTTGCCCGGTAGGCTGCAGTTGGTGTGACACCAAACACACCTGGAGTGTACACCCTGAGTTAGAGCTGAGCCTTGATGGTGTGCTGGCTAAATCGGCTGAAACCGAACAATGGTCTGCGGTAGACGCAGCACAATTACTGGTATTATTTCAGGCGCAGGGCTATCAGGCGCGGCATGTGGTGATTACCGGCGGTGAGCCTTGTATGTATGATCTTCGGCCCTTATGTCAGGCGTTACATGATAAGGGTTACCAAACCCAAATTGAAACCAGTGGTACCTTTGATATTCAGGTGCCGGCAAAAAGCTGGGTCACCGTATCCCCTAAAATTGGCATGAAAGGCGGCTATAAGGTATTACAAAGCGCCCTTGATCGCGCCAACGAAATTAAACACCCGGTAGCGATGGACAAGCATATTGAGCAGTTACTAGATTTGCTGAGCAGTACGGATTTAACTGGTAAGTTGGTGTATCTGCAGCCGATTAGCCAGCAAACTAAAGCCACACAACTGGCCATTGCTTACTGTAAAAAACATAATTGGCGGCTCAGTGTGCAGGTGCACAAATATCTGGGTATAGAATAAGGTGTGGGGATTAAATAGGCTCAGGCGTTATGTTCAAACCAGCTTTTTAATCCTGCAAGACATTGCTCGGGCTCAGTAGTTGCAGCCAATTGTTGTTTTAATGCCGGTTGCATCGGCATCAGTTCCAACCAGCGACCTGCCAACCAGGACGCATCATCAAGCTTCGGCTGAGGGTAAAACTGCTGTAATTGCGGGTAGCTGAGTAGTAATTTTTGCATAGACTCAGCCAATGCCTGACAATCTGCCGGCACCTCTGCAGCTGACCAACCAGGCAACGGCTGACAATCAGCAACATGTAGCTTATCTTGCTCTTGCCAGCGACTTATTATCTTCATTCTTTGAACACCGCTAATGGTGATACCTAATAAGCCATCAGGCAATTGCTCGAAATCATCAATGTTAGCCCTGGTGACCAAGGATAAAATTCTGTCTGGGTGTTGCTGATTAACAAAGGGGTTCAACAGGGCAATGGCAAAAGGCCGCTTTCCAGCCGCGGCTTCCCGTACCAAGCGCACATAGCGGGGTTCAAACACCCGTAGTTTCATCTTACCTGCGGGCATTAAAAATTGATTTAACGGAAACAGTGCCAGTTGTTCGCTCATAACTCTTAGGTTTAACAGTTTGAATATAAGATTATACGCCCGCTGGTAAGAAATGGATTTACGTGGGGAATAATGCTGTGGCTGCCTGCTATTGCCGGCATTTTAGTCTGAATACTCGCCACAATATAACTTTGTACTATACTTAAAATTGAGTCTTATCGTGGTGGCTTAATATTAATGAGAGATTATTTGTACGAGCTTAATGCTGGTGGTTTTATGCTGCTTGCCGGCTGTGTGACGTCAGTTTTTGCGAGTGAACCGGCATTAAGAGCCATTGTTAGTGACACCAATACGCCTCCCTATGCCATTTTTAATCAATATCAACAGTTAGCTGGTGGTCTTAGTAAAGATATTCTTGATGAGCTGGCTGGCTTAACGCAAAGTGAAGTAGTCTATTTGGATTTGCCTCGTGCCCGGGTTGAACAATGGCTGCACAGTGGTGAAGCTGATATTGCCTGTTTTTTAAACCCTGACTGGGTAGAGCAGCCTGATAAGCTGTTGTGGAGTCCGCCACTCTTTGTCACCCGCCAATTATTTTTGCGCCTTGCTGGCAGCCCTGCTGTGTCGAATCTTGCTGATCTGGCAGGAAAAAGGGTTGGGACAACCCGGGGCTTTACTTATCCGGAATTAGAGCAAGTGTTTAGCTTGGGTGATGTCGTACGTGATGATGCACACTCGTTGCAGAGTAATATTCAGCGCTTAAAACAGGGGCGGCTCGATGTTGTGATGAGTGTTGATTTATCTTATTACTTTTATCAGCAAACATTACAGGATGCCGATATCGTAGCAGATCCTATCTGGACCGAGGCGCCAGCAGTATTTTGCGCACTAAGTAGCCATAATGCCAAGCGCGCTAAGGCGTTACATCAACGCCTTAAGCATTTGGTAACGTCCGGCTTTATTCAACAGCGGGTTAATTTTTACACGGCTGCGGCCGATGACGTTAAGGCCTTGGATCATCCTTAAGGCGGGGGATTTTCAAGCCTAGCTCCATGCCACGGTGCCTGGCATAGTAAGTGCAGCCAATAAACATCATGCAGGCCAGCATTAACTCTACAATTGAAAAAAACAGATAACTTCCACTGCTGACATAGAGATTGGTCAGGCTGTGTAAAAAATAAATCATCACAATAAAATTGGCCCAGGCAAAAGTATAAGCATGGCCTTTAATGATACCCAGCATTGGCGCCCATAGAGGTAACCACAATAATAATAATGAGAGGTATTTATTCCCGCTTAACGCCTGATCATCGCCATAACTGGCTGGGGCTAACCACAACAACCATAGCGGGATCAGTAACCAAAGCCCCCAGTAACCCATCCGGGCCAGTAATAAATATCGACGCGTCAGGGGCGACATGGAAACGTCTTGTGCTGCCTTCATAGTTAATCAAACCTTTGTTGTTTAAGGGCGCTACTTAATAATGCCAGACGCTTACCAAAAGCGATGGCAAGTCGTTGTTCGGCAACACTTAGTTGGCTATCACCATTCATGCCACTAACATGGCTAGGCCCATAGGGGGTACCACCACTTTGCGTTTTATGTAATTCTGGTTCACTGTACGGGATGCCCATTAACACCATGCCATGATGCAGTAACGGCAACATCATACTGAGCAGATTGGCTTCGTTGCCACCATGCATACTGCCAGAAGAGGTAAACACGCCGGCGGCTTTATCAATCAATTCGCCTTTAAGCCAGCAGCTGGTGGTGCTATCCCAAAAAGCTTTAGCTTCAGCAGCCATATTACCAAAACGCACCGGGCTGCCAAAGGCCA
This sequence comes from Arsukibacterium sp., assembly GCF_036735525.1. Lineage (NCBI taxonomy): Bacteria > Pseudomonadati > Pseudomonadota > Gammaproteobacteria > Chromatiales > Chromatiaceae > Arsukibacterium > Arsukibacterium sp. The sequence continues at coordinate 32,853 of NZ_DAINOE010000005.1, forward strand.
GACCGTCACATTTTTTCAGCTCATCGAGTTGAATAATGGGATGACGAGAAGCAGCAATGGCGTTAGCGGTTGCTTGTAGCGGCGCTATACAACGTATCACAGCTTCAGCCCCCCCCTGATGAATGCCCACTGCAATTTTTTCGGCCAGCGCAGCCACAGCGCCGTGTCTGGAGTAATACAATACTAATACTTGAGTTGTCATTGCAGTAAGGCTTGTAGATTGGCAAGAGGGCGGCCAATCGCTGCGTTGTCGCCGCGCAGCAGTATGGGTCTTTCCATTAAACTTGGCTGGCTAATCATCGCTGCAATTAACTCTGCTTCCGTTAAGGCTGTATTGGCTAAATTAAGTTCAGTGTAAGCACTTTCTTTGGTTCTTAATAATTGCCGCGCATTCATGCCAAGCGCTTTCAGCAGATGGCTAAGCTGAGTTTCTGAAAGGGGTTGTTTAATATAATCAACCACTTGAAAAGGTATGCTTTGTTGCTCAAGTAAAGTTAATGCTTCGCGGCTTTTTGAGCAGCGCGGGTTATGAAATAAGGTTAACATCTTTAATCCTTAGCGTTACATCCGCTGCAAACGGGCAAATTCAGCCTGTAACTGACGTTTCTTGGCTTCTATACGGCGATTTTCTAATTTGGCTTCATTAGGTAGGTGATTTAGAGCTTCATTTAAATCGTCAATAGCTCTTGGGTAATTCGCTAATTGATACTGTAAATCAGCCCGAGCTTCATAATACTTGGCAAAATCTTCGAGTTGTTTGTAGGCTTCGGCCAATAAGTCATAAGCTAATATATTATCATCTTTGTAATACAACAGGTTACGTAATAAATGAATGGCTAATCTATGGCTGCCACTTCTTAGTGCAGCATTGGCATAATTAAGTGTTACCACCTGATTATTAGGACGTAATAAATACTCCTGCTCTAACATCTCCAATGCCCGCTGATATTGGCCAAGCCCCAATAATACATCGGTTAATACATCAACATAGTACAGGTTATGTTGATCCTGTTGCAGTAGCGGTTCAATGGTTTGTAATGCGTCTTCATAGGCTTTGTTATCTAACTGCGCAATAGCCAGGCCGTAACGGTTTGCCCGGGTATTACCGCCTGGCTCAGCCAATTTACGTTGAAAAATTAATAAAGCATCTTGATTACTATGCTGATAACGGGCCAATACTCTGGCTTTACTCAGCGTGTAATCCATGCTGTCAGGCACAAAACGTTGTGGGAATTGCTGAGCTCTGAGGCGGGTATCGGTAACCCTTGCCGCTGATAGTGGGTGAGTTTGTAAAAAGGCCAGTTGCTGATTGGCAAAACGGTACTGTTCACTAAGCTTGGTAAAAAACTGTGGTACGGCTGCCGGGTCAAAGCCGGCTTCAACCAGAATATTCATGCCAATCCGATCGGCTTCTTGCTCATTTGAGCGGGTAAAATTGATAGCACTTTGTGCTGAAGCACCCTGCGTGGCATAAATTGCCGCCATACCTGCCTCAGGATTTACTGTTGCCAGCACGATAGCACCCAGTAAAGCCGCCAGTGATAACGGCGCTTTTTGGTTTTGAGCTTCCACAAAACGGGCAATATGGCGCTGCGTCACGTGCGCAATTTCGTGAGCAATAACTGAGGCAAATTCACTCTCGGTATCTGATACGGCCAGAGTGCCGGTATGTGAGGCGATATTCCCGCCTAAGGTGGCAAAAGCATTAATATGACGGTTATTGACCCAATAAAATTTAAACGGAAACTTGACATCATTAGCGCGGGCAACCAGCCGGTTTCCTAATGCATTAATGTATTCGTCGAGCAAAGGGTCATATACCATAGGTAGCTGGCCACGTGTTTGGCGCATCAACACATCCCCGAGCTGTTTTTCTTTTTCAGGGGTTATAGTAGAAAACGCATTTCCGCCGATATCAGGTAGCGCTGTTTGCGCCAACAACGTTAGGCTAAGCAGGCTAATACTGAGTAAGCCGGAAAACAGAACTGTTTTTACTACCTTTAATCGCATAGGGGAGTTGACCTGACTCATTAATGACATTAAGCCGCACTATTGTTAGCTTTGTCTGTTTTGAAGCGGCTTAGTTCAGTCTGTTATGATAAATGCTGTAGCAATAATCTATCATAATTATTGGCTAGGAAGCAGATAAGCGACAAATTTAATGTTAACCTGGTTATACTGGGTTTTTGCAGTAAACAAGCAAGGCAAGCTGGAGCTAACATGCTGGACTGGTTAAAAAAATGGTATACCAATAAGTTTTCAGATCCACAAGTTGTTACCTTGTTTCTGATGTTATTAATTGGTTTTTTAGCCCTGTACTGGCTAAGTGGCATACTTGCACCGGTTTTGGCGGCCATTGCTTTTGCTTACTTACTGGAATGGCCTGTGACCCGCTTGTCCCGATTGGGGATGGGGCGTACTCTCAGTACCAGCCTTGTAGTAATAGGTTTTATCGGGCTGATTACGCTGGTCGTGATGTGGATAGTACCTATAGTGTGGTATCAGGGACGAACCTTATTGCGTGATTTGCCGCAAATGATTGATCTGGGCCGGACCTATTTAGTGGAATTGCCGGAAGCTTTCCCCGGAGTAGTGAGTGAAGAGCAGATATTAGTGTTAATCCATTCTGTTGATGAGCGGATAAGAGCTTTTAGCCTGGAAATTTTGTCATTATCTCTGGCCTCAATTGTCGATTTAGTGGCACTGTTGATTTATCTGGTCTTAGTACCGGTAATGGTGTTTTTCATGCTAAAAGATAAGCAGGCCTTGTTGGATGCTTTTGTACAACTGCTACCAGATGAGCGAAAGTTAATTTCACAGGTATGGCAGGAAATGAACCTGCAGATCATGAACTACATTCGCGGTAAAATTTTGGAGATTTTAATTGTTGGCGCGGTAAGCTACGGCGTCTTTAGTTTGTTTGGTCTGAATTATGCGTTGTTGTTGGCTGTGATTGTCGGTTTTTCGGTGCTTATTCCTTATATTGGTGCAGCTGTCGCTACCTTACCAGTAGCCTTGGTAGCGCTCTTTCAATGGGGATTAACGCCAGAGTTTGGTTATCTTATGTTGTCTTACGCTGTAATCCAGGCGTTAGATGGAAATGTACTGGTTCCGCTATTATTCTCAGAAGTGGTTGATTTAAATCCGGTATTCATCATTATAGCTGTGTTGTTTTTTGGTGGTTTATTTGGTTTTTGGGGAATATTTTTCGCTATCCCACTAGCATCCTTAGTCAAAGCGACGGTTAAAGCCTGGTCAACACGGCTGCATCCTGAGCGCTTTAATGACGAGCATTAATACTTTTTCTTAACTGCCAGCAATAAAAAATCGCTGCAATGGCAGCGATTTTTTTGGTCTTCGGCACTATTTATGGCGCAGGGGTTAATTTTAATAGTTGGCCGTCTTTTTGATCAGTCAGTAAGTAGACGGCGCCATCTGGCCCCTGACGTACATCCCGTATACGTTGGCCAATCATAATGCGCTCTTCATGAGTGACTTTGTTGTCATCCAGCTCCAGACGCACCAATTGTCCAAAACGTAATGAGCCGACCAATAAATTATTTTGCCAACCACTAAAGGCGTCGGCCTGGTAAAACGTCATGCCACTTGGCGCGATGGAAGGGGTCCAATAGTGCAATGGCTGCTCTAAACCTGCTTTGGCCGTTTGCCCGATTCGACCGCCACCATATTCCTCGCCATAGGTAATCACCGGCCAGCCATAATTTTTGGTCGCTTGCGCGATATTAATTTCATCACCGCCCTGTGGGCCGTGTTCATGTGTCCACAGCTGGCCGCTAGTTGGATGTAATGCGGCACCTTGGATATTGCGATGACCATAAGACCAGATATCATCCAGTACGGCCGGATCTTTCACATAGGGGTTGTCGCTGGGAATAGTACCATCGGTATGAATACGGATTACCTTGCCGTGGTGATTATCCAGGGTTTGTGCGTCGTTGCGACGCGAACCCCGATCGCCCAGCGTAATAAATAAATGTTTATCACCAGCGAAAACCAAACGGCTGCCAAAGTGGTGGCGGCTCTCGATTTTTGGCTGAGCACTAAATATAACGGTTAAGTTTTCTAAACTGCTTTCAGTTAAGGTCGCTCTGGCTACAGCGGTGCTGCTGCCATCGCCACCCGGTTCGGTATAGCTGATATAAACTAATTTATTTTCACTAAAGTTTGGATCCAGCACCACATCGAGTAAACCGCCCTGACCATTAACCAAAATATCCGGCAGGCCTTTTAGTGGGGCTGACTTGCTACCGTCGGGGCTAATGATACGGATGTTTGCCGTGCGCTCAGTGACCAGATATCGGCCATCAGGTAAAAACGCCAGGCCCCAGGGGTGTTCCAGGCCATCAGCCACTTTAGTGATCTTGATGGCCGCCTTTTCTGTGTTAAGCAATTGGGCTGAGACAGCAGCGGGTAACAACAAACATAAACTGACTAAAGATATGGAAATAGGTGACATTTTGAAGCGTGATTTCATCATGAACTCCGAATTTCTGTTTTTTGTTATGCTACTGGGCTAAGCCTGAATTAACACTAGTCTGGGTTCAATAGCCGGTTCGGTAAGACAAATGGAGGCTAAAGCGTTGCATATCCCGGCTAAATTAAGCCTGAGCCAGATAATCTAATACCACCTGATGGTGATCTTTGGTTTTAAAACTGTCAAACACTTTGGCAATGCTGCCATCCTGGTTAATTAAAAAGCTGATTCGATGCAAACCATCATACACCTTACCCATAAATTTTTTTGTGCCCCAAACCCCAAAGGCCTCTGCCACGCTATGATCTTCATCGGCCAGCAGTGTGAAATTCAGCGCATCACGTTCTGCAAATTTGGCTAACCGTTGCGGGCTGTCGGTACTAATGCCAACCACGGTGACACCCTGTGATGATAGCTCAGCAAGATGATCACGCAGCTCACAGGCTTGCACGGTGCAACCTGGTGTCATCGCTTTAGGGTAGAAATACACTAATACCCTGCCTTGTTGCAGCAAATCAGATAAGGCAATGGCTTGCTGATGTTGATCGGTAAGAGTAAAGCCAGGGGCTGTCTGACCTGCGGTTAAGGTATTCATAATAGACTGTCCTTATTGAGTTCTGAAAAATGTGCTGCAAAGCAGATGCATTAAATTTGTGCCTGTAAATGCCCTTGCAATCCCAGTTGTTGCAATAATTGCTGTACCGCCTGCTCAACGGCTTGTGGATCTGTGCCTTGAGCGAGTTCCAGCGTCATTTGCGTATGCATCCAATTCCCTTTGTCTGTGGCAGTACTGGCGGATTGCAAAGAGCCAATATAAATATTAAAACCCGCCAGCAGGCCTGTGATAGCGCCAAGGGTGCCCACTTTATCCGGGCCGGCATAGTCCAATACATAATGAGCAACAACGGTGTTGCGGGGCCGGGCACTGGTACGTTTTGTCATGGTAGTCAGATCAAGCTCAAGGCCAAGCGCCGGCAATAAATGCTCAATACGGCTCAGTGCAACCTGATCGCCATCCAACAGCATTATAAAGGTAAATTCGTTGCCAAAAATTGCCATACGACTGTCAATAATATTGCAATTACACTCTGTGACTAGTCGTGCCAATTTACTGACAATGCCAGTTCTGTCGGCACCAATAGCTGTTACTACTAGTTGTTGAGGCATAACCTGACCTATGAATTCGTTGGGAGAGATGGCGATTGCCTGGCTTTTTGGCATTCAGGCCAGAAAATCTGGCTGGCAGTGTAGCACAGGCGATAAAAAATTCATCCGTTGTCTAAGGTTAGCTTATTCAGAACCTATTCTTGTGTTTACGGCTGGCTCTCTTTAACATAGGCGCCTTTATTATTAAGTGGAGCTCTCAATGTTCAAAGGAAGTATTGTTGCACTGATCACCCCTATGCAAAATGACGGCGCGGTAGATTACCCTGCTTTAAAGCAGCTGGTGGAATTTCATCTGCAGCAAGGCAGTGACGGTTTAGTGATTATGGGCACTACCGGTGAAGCAGTAACCCTGAGCTTTGAAGAGCAAATGCAGGTAATAGAGCGGGTATGTCAACAGGTTGCTGGCCGTATTCCGGTGTTAGCGGGCAATGGCAGTAATAATACGGCCGAGGCCGTGAGCCGAACCCAGCGCTTATCAACCTTACCTATTGCCGGTTTTTTAACAGTAACACCTTTTTACAATAAGCCTACCCAGCATGGTATGCTGGCTCATTTTACCGCGGTGGCTGCTGCCACGGCTAAACCAATATTACTATACAACGTGCCAGGACGGACTGGCGTTGACTTATTACCAGCTACAGTGGCCGAGCTGGCCTTGATCAGTAATATTGTGGGTATAAAAGAGGCGACGGGAAGTTTAAGCCGGTTGGCTGAGTTACAACAGCGTTGTCCAACAGATTTTATTTTACTTAGCGGCGATGATGCCACGGCCTGCGATTTTATGTTACAAGGTGGCCATGGTGTGATTTCAGTTACGGCAAATGTTGCGCCTAAGTCGATAGCGCAGCTATGTCAGTTGGCCACAACAGGTCAACAGCTCTTGGCACAGCAAGTGGATGCCACACTGCAACCTTTACACCGGGATTTGTTTATAGAGTCTAATCCTATCCCAACCAAGTGGGCATTACGTAAAATGGGCATTATTCCGTCAGATAGTATGCGATTACCGCTGACGGTGCTGGAACCAATTCATTACCAAACAATCGAACAGGCATTGCAACACGCCGGAATTTCATATCAGGAGTAGTACAGGTGCATTATTGGGTTAAAAGTTGTCTGGCGTTCAGCGTGCTATTAAGCGGCTGTTCGATGTTTAAAAGTGATCAGGCAGAGAAAACATTGCCAGATCGGGTTGAGTTACAGCTTCCTGCCAGCATGAGCTCGCCAAACCGGCCATCTCAGTTTGATATCCCTCAGGCTGCATCTGCAGCAACAGCGTCAACGGTAGATGAACGTTTGCCGCCGTCTTTAGTGCTAGCCACAGCGCCAAGCAGCCGTGTTGATGAAGAAGAGAAACTGGCCAGAGTCTGGTTTGAACGCAATGACAACACTGGTGATATTTTGCCTTTCGTACAACAACAGTTGCGAGATTTTTTTGCCAGTCAAAATGTCTCACTAACGGCAGTCGATGCCGGGGGATTGCAACTTGAAACTGGCTGGATGACACGTTATCAGGATAAAGGGTTTTGGTTCTGGAAATCCAGCGAGGCGAAAGATGAAGCCCGTTTTGCATTAACCGTTGAGCCTCGTCCGCATGGCCGTTCGCTCAGTTTAACGACAAAATTACTGGAGCATCGTTATTTTGAGCGAGGAAACCAGTTAAATGCCCTTGCCATAAAACGTGAAGAAGTTAATTTGTTAAATCAACTGATTAACCAGGTTGCGGTAACTGAATTTCAGATTGTACGCGCTAATCGTTCTCGTGAAACTGAAGTATCGCTTCAGCCAGGCATGAACAGTGCGGGTGAGCCAGCTATGGTCAGCAGCCAGCCGATTGATGTCACCTGGACGCAACTGGAATTGTTATTTGCAGAGCTAAACCTGACCGTTACTGATTTTAATCGTTCTATTTTTACTTATTATGTGAGTTATACCAAACCCAGCCGTGGCTTTTGGGCGACATTATTCCGTCGGGCACCACCCCGTACTTTACCTTTGGCAGATGGGCAATATCAATTTGTGTTAAGTCGTAACAACATGGGTACGGCCATCAGCCTGTTAACTAAAGAGGGGCAAACGCTGGACGCTGATTTGGTGTTGTCCCTGGTTGAGCCTTTAGCTGAAGCTGCTCGTGAAGCCAGGATAGAGTTATAAAAGAAAGCCATTAAAAAGTGATTTGCGATCAGGCCAAAGATCTTTATACTTTGCGCCTGATTTTTTGCGTGGTGACCGGAGTAAATAATGGTTCAGAAAACGACAGAGCTGTATCGTGGTAAAGCAAAGACGGTGTATAACACCACGGATGAAAATCTGCTGATTCTACATTTTCGTAATGACACTTCTGCCTTCGATGGCGAGCGCATTGAGCAACTCGATCGCAAAGGTATGATTAATAACAAATTTAACTTCTTTATTATGCAGAAGTTAGAGCAAGCGGGCATACCTACTCAAGCAGAAGCGCTATTAGCTGATGATGAAATTTTGGTCAAGAAACTGGCTATGATCCCGGTAGAATGTGTTGTTCGTAATTACGCCGCCGGCTCATTAGTACGCCGCCTAGGCGTAACCGAAGGCCAGAAATTAAGCCCGGCGACCTTTGAATTATTTTTGAAAAATGATGCCTTACATGATCCTATGGTCAATGAATCATTGGCTGTGTCTTTTGGTTGGGCAACAGCCGAACAACTAGCGCAAATGAAAACCTATACCTTTCAGGCAAATCAGGTGCTAACGGCATTGTTTGAAGAAGCAGGCATGTTACTGGTTGATTTTAAATTGGAATTTGGTGTGTTTAATGGCCAGGTGGTGCTGGGTGATGAATTTTCGCCAGACGGCTGCCGGCTGTGGGATAAAGCCACCGGCAAAAAATTAGATAAAGACCGTTTCCGTCAGGGGCTGGGCGGCGTCGTTGAAGCTTACGAAGAAGTGGCAAACCGCTTAGGGGTCAAGCTGGATTAAGCTGTAACAAGGCCACCTGCGGGTGGCCTTGTTACTGTTAATACGGTTAAATAAGCGTTTAATGATTTTTCAGGTTGTGGCGGGGGCGAAATTGCAAAAACTAGCTTGTTTGATGATGTGCTGTTTGCTGTGGTTGCCAGTGACAGCGTCAGAAGTAGCCAATATTTACCTGGCCGACGTCAGCGCTGACCAACCGCAACGTGAATGGCAACGAGCTGCTCTGGCGCAAGTGTTAAACCGTGTCAGTGGTGAATCCGGTATTTTAGAGCGCCCGGCGATTAGAGCTGAACTTGGCCGGGCAGCAGGCTATGTTAAGCAATTTGAAGCGGTGCGACACGCTGATGGCAATCGTATCAGAGTATTGTTAGATGCTGAGCGCATAAATCAGTTATTGATTGCAGAGCAGATCCCGGTGTGGGGCGCGCATCGGCCAAATATGCTTATTTGGCTGGTACAACAAAGTGACGGCCAGCGCCAGTTCATCCGTGATCCAGAGGACCCGGTATTACAGCCATTAAAGCAAGTGCTATCCGATTATGCGTTGCCGCTAACTTTACCGCTTTACGATATCGATGACTTGCTAAGCCTTAATGAAACCGATGTCTGGGCCGGTTTTTGGACACAAATTCAGCAAGCCAGCCAACGTTACCGGCCTGACGAAGTCATTATTCTGATGTTAGAGCAGCGCACTTCCAGCGTCGAGGAGCCCTGGCGACTTAACTGGCAACGGCAGCAGCAAGGCAGGACCTTAAGGGGTGAGTTAGCTGCGGCTGATGCCAGTGAGTTGTTAGCTCTGTACGCCAACAGTTTAGTGGCAGAGTTAGCAGCACAATATGCCGTTTTACCCAAGCCTGAAAACAGTCAGCTGCTTACTTTACAGATTGATGGCAGCATGAGTTGGCAAGATTTGCTGGCATTAGAGCGCAGTTTCAGTCAGATTTTGGGTGTAACTGATGTCACAGTTAACCGCTATCAAGCGGATTTCAGCCAGATTTCACTACGCGCTGACATCAGTGCTGAGCAGTTACAACAAATTTTACAATTCGACAGTCGTTTGCAAGCGCAAGCAAACCGTCTGCCGGCTTTTTTCTCTGAACAGAGCCAATACCAAGGCCAAACTCAGAGCCCGGCGCCGCAGTTGTATTATCGTTTTATTGGTCGTTAGATGCAGCCATTGCAGTACACCCTGGCCGTTACCCTACCAGAGGATGAGACGCTCGATAGTTTTTACAGCGCCGGCCAGGGCGAAGTCGTTAACTGTGTAAAACATTATCTTCAGCAACCCGCTATGGCCGCCCCGATCTATTTATTTGGTGCAGCTGGCAGCGGTAAAAGCCATCTTTTGTATGCTGCTTGTGTGCAGGCGCAAGAGCAGGGCTTAACCAGTCAGCTATTGGCGCTACAAGACAGCGATCAGCTCAGTCCGCGTATTCTGGATAATCTGGAGCAATTAGATTTAGTTTGTCTTGATAATATTCAGGCGATAGCCGGGGATCTGAGTTGGCAAATTGCGGTGTTTGATTTGTATAACCGCATGTTAGAGCAGGGCAAGGCGTTAATTATTGTCGGTGACGAAGCCCCCTCAGCCTTAGGCATTCAGCTGGCGGATTTATTGTCACGCTTGCAGGCCTGCAGCAGTTTTCAGTTGCGCTTGCTGACAGATGACGACAAACAAAAACTGCTACAACAAAAAGCCCGCTTGCGCGGCATGGATTTACCCGATGAAGTGGCCCGATTTCTGTTAAATCGTCAGCAACGGGATATTCGTGCGTTAGTCGCCATTTTAGACAAGCTGGATAAAGCCTCCATTGTGCACCAGCGAAAATTAACCATTCCCTTTATTAAAGAAATTCTAAGGTTTTAGCCTGATTAACTTGGCTTTTTAGCCAGAGATTGGCAGAAAAAGTGTCGATAATCTCTGCGTTTGCCGCGTAATCTGGTGTATCATAACCGGCTTTTAGTACCGACGCTGGATTGAGGAATTAAATGAACCTGACAGCAATATTACACCAAGCCTTGCAAGCGGTTGCCGAGGCCACAGATATCGCCTCCCTGGAAGAGGTTCGTGTAACCTTTATGGGCAAAAAAGGCCATATCACTGAATTATTAAAATCGCTTGGTGCCATGGATCCAGAACAACGTAAACTGGCTGGCCAACATATCAACGAGCTGAAACAACAGGTTCAGGATGCGCTGAATCAAAAGCGTGATGCTTTGCAGCAAGCTCAGCTATTAAGCAAGCTGGCACAAGAAAAAATTGATGTTACCCTGCCTGGACGCAGCTTGGAGCAGGGTGGCTTACACCCGGTAACCCGCACTATTGCCCGTATTGAAAGCTTTTTCAGTGAGCTGGGTTTTGAAACCAAGCATGGTCCCGAAATCGAAGATGATTTTCACAACTTTGATGCGCTGAATATTCCCGAGCATCACCCGGCACGGGCAGATCACGATACCTTTTATTTTAATCCTAAGCAGATGTTGCGTACTCAGACCTCAGGGGTCCAAATCCGCACTATGGAACAACAACAACCGCCGTTGCGGATTATTTCGCCGGGTCGGGTATACCGCAATGATTACGATCAAACGCATACGCCGATGTTTCATCAGGTAGAAGGCTTGATGGTCGATAAAAACGTCAGCTTTACTGAGCTCAAAGGCATTTTGCATGACTTTTTGCAGAACTTTTTTGAGCAGGATTTACAAGTGCGTTTTCGTCCCTCCTTTTTCCCTTTTACAGAACCTTCCGCTGAAGTCGATGTTATGGGCAAAAATGGCAAATGGCTGGAAGTACTGGGTTGTGGCATGGTGCACCCGAACGTTTTACGCTCGGTAGGTATTGACCCTGAAATATACAGTGGTTTTGCCTTTGGTATGGGCGTAGAGCGTCTGACCATGCTGCATTATGGTGTGACAGACCTGCGTGCTTTCTTTGAAAACGATGTACGTTTCTTAAAACAGTTCAGATAAGTGGAGTTAATCTAGATGAAATTCAGTGAAGCCTGGTTACGCGAGTGGGTAAACCCAGCCATTGACACCCACACCTTATCTGAACAGTTATCCATGGCCGGTTTGGAAGTCGATGGTATTGAGGCTGTTGCCGGTTCGTTCAGCGGTGTGGTGATAGGTGAAGTGGTTGAGTGTGGCCCGCATCCGGATGCCGATAAATTACAGGTAACCAAAGTCAATATTGGCGGCGCTGAGCTGCTGGACATTGTATGTGGTGCTAAAAATTGCCGTAAAGGGCTAAAAGTGGCGGTAGCCAAAGTAGGTGCTGTATTGCCTGGCGATTTTGTAATTAAAACCGCCAAGTTACGCGGGCAGCCATCAAATGGCATGCTGTGCTCGTTCTCAGAGTTGGGCATAGCAGATGGCTTTGATGGTATTATCGAATTACCTGCAGATGCACCTCTGGGCCAGTGTATCCGACAGTATTTACAGTTAGACGACAGCATTATAGAAGTGGATTTAACACCAAACCGCGCTGATTGTCTGGGTATTAAAGGCTTGGCCCGGGAAGTTGGGGTATTAAATAAATTGCAGGTCTGTGAGCCTGTGATCAAGGCTGTTGCCGCCACCATTACTGATGTTAAAGGCATTACCCTGAGTGCCCCTGATGCTTGCCCCCGCTACTTGGGCCGGGTGGTGCGTAATGTGAATGTGTCGGCGCCAAGCCCCCTATGGTTAACCGAAAAACTGCGTCGCTGTGGTGTGCGAAGCATTGATGCGGTAGTGGATATTACCAACTTTGTGTTACTGGAGTTGGGGCATCCGATGCATGCTTTTGATTTAGCCCAGATAGACGGCGATATTAATGTGCGTTTGGCCACGGCTGGCGAGACCATGGTCTTGTTGGATGAGACTGAGGTGACGTTAAACGCCAACACACTGCTTATCGCTGATAACAGCAAAGCGCTGGCAATGGCCGGGGTATTTGGTGGTTTGCACAGCGGTGTGACAGCCCAGACCAAAGATGTGTTTTTAGAAAGTGCCTTTTTTGCGCCTTTAGCCATAGCGGGTAAAGCGCGGCAATATGGCTTGCATACCGATGCTTCGCATCGCTATGAACGCGGTGTGGACCCAGAACTGCAGCATGCAGCCATGGAGCGCGCCACCGCATTATTGCTGCAGATCTGCGGCGGTGAAGCCGGGCCTGTGGTAGAAGCTGTAGCCAAAGAGCACTTGCCAAAGGTGGCGCACATCAGCCTGAGTGATGCTAAATTAAGCCGCATTTTAGGGATCAGTATCGATAAAGCTGAAGTGAGCGCAATTTTTAGTCGTTTAGGACTGCAAGTCACAGACACTGCTGACGGTTGGCAGGTGCAGGTGCCGGGTTACCGTTTTGATTTGAGTATTGCCGAAGATCTGATTGAAGAAGTCGCCAGGGTCTATGGTTACAACAACATTCCTAACGTAGCGCCAGTGGCGGCATTACAGATGCGCAAGTTTAATGAGGCGGCGCTGGATGTGCAGCTGATGCGCGAGCTGTTGGTGGCGCGTGGATATCAGGAAGCGATTACCTATAGCTTTGTGGATCCTAAAGTACAACAAGTATTGTTTCCGAATGATGCCGCGTTAACCTTACCCAATCCGATATCTGCCGATATGTCGGCGATGCGATTAAATTTGTGGCCAGGTTTATTGCAGGCAGTGCAATACAATCAAAACAGACAGCAAAACCGTTTAAGGTTGTTTGAATATGGTCTTAAATTTGTGCCAGATGCCGCAGCAGAAGGTGGTGTACGCCAGGTTGCTGTGCTCGGTGGTGTTATTGTTGGTTCTTTAGCTAATGAACACTGGGCTATAGCTGAGCGTCCGGTTGATTTTTTTGACCTCAAAGGAGACGTTGAAGCCTTGCTATCATTGTTGTCTGACAATGACAGTGTGCACTTTGCTGCAGCTGAACATAGTGCCTTACATCCGGGCCAAACGGCGGCGATTTACCGTCAGGGTAAAGTTGTCGGCATGCTGGGGGCATTACACCCGGAAGCCGAGCGTAAACTTGGTATTAAGGGTAAAGCGATGCTGTTTGAACTGGAGCTTTCTGCCCTAGGTGAGCGTCAAATAGTGCAGGCGGAGGAGTTATCGAAGTATCCTGCTAACCGTCGCGATCTGGCGTTGGCGGTTAAATCCACAGTGCATTTTGCTGATATAGTTGCTACTATAAAAAAAGTTGGCGTAAATCAACTAGTTGACCTAAGATTATTTGACGTATACACAGGGCAGGGCGTGGCAGATGGCTTTAAGTCGCTGGCTATCGCGTTGACTTTGCAGGATAGAGCACGGACACTTGAAGATAAAGATATTCAAGCTGTTGTAAATCAAGTGGTTAGCGTGCTTAAAGATGAGTTCGATGCAACGTTGAGGGATTAAGAATGGCGCTGACCAAAGCGGATATAGCAGAACGGTTGTTTACCAAGTTTGGCGTGAGCAAGCGTGATGCTAAGTTAATTGTTGAAGCTTTTTTTGAAGAGATTCGAGTAGCGCTCGAAGCAGGCGAGCAGGTAAAGTTGTCAGGTTTTGGTAATTTTGACTTGCGAGTTAAAAATGAACGGCCAGGTCGCAACCCGAAAACCGGCGAAGATATCCCTATATCAGCCCGTTGCGTAGTGACTTTCCGTCCTGGTCAAAAATTAAAATCGCGGGTAGAAAGCGGAACCAGTAAAGCTTAATCCCTGCCGACAGCTTTAAATGGAATAACGATAGCAACTGTACGAAATTTATTCAGTACAGATGCTGTCGTTTTTTTTTCATCTGAATAAAGCTGTTTAACTGATCCAAACAACCCTGCTTACTGTAAAGAAAAAAATTCAGCTCTGTGTAACATCAGCGTTTGCGGGCATGTTAAAAATTTTGTTCAGGAATACTATGTTGTTAGTACTGTGTCGGTAATGCTATGTCGATAAAAATCGGGATCAGCGCCTGTGTATTAGGTGAAAAAGTACGCTTTGATGGCGGTCACAAAGCCTCAAATTTTTGTACGCAGCAACTGGCTAACTGGGTGCAATTTGTGCCTGTCTGCCCCGAGCAAGCTATTGGTTTAGGGGTGCCACGTCCGGCGATACGCTTGCAACGTAATGCGCAGCATCAAATCCGTCTGGTGCAAACCAAAGATACCTCACTGGATTATACCGGACAAATGCTGACCTTCACCGAGCAACTGTTACCCCGTTTAGCTCAGTTATCAGGCTATATTGTTTGTGCTAAGTCTCCTACCTGTGGCATGGAACGGGTAAAGTTATACGATGAGCAAGGCCAAAATCTGGGTAAGGTAACGGTTGGTTTGTATACACAGCAACTTATGCAGCGCTATCCGTGGCTTCCTGTTGAGGAAGATGGCCGTTTACAAGACCCGCTACTTCGCGAAAACTTTATTTGTCGGGTATTTAGTTTAGATGACTACCAGCAATCCATGGCTGACGGTTTTACTGTGGGCAAACTGGTAAAATTTCACAGTCGTTATAAGTTTTTAATAATGTCACACAACCCGGTGGCTTACCGTGAGTTAGGCCGCCTGGTGGCATCGGCCAGTTTATTCAAAGCTGAAGAGTTGTCTATCCGATATATCACCGACTTAATGCAGGCGATGCAACATATCGCCACCAGAAAAAATCATGCTAATACCTTACAACATTTGCAGGGATTCTTTAAAACGGTACTCAGTCCCAGCTCGAAGCAGCAACTGTCAGACACTATTCATCGTTATCGTCAGGGTTTTTTGCCGTTAATGGCACCGGTGACTTTGTTACAGCATCATTTACTACAGCATCCGAATGCCTATTTATCTTCACAGCGCTATTTACAGCCTTACCCTGAACAACTTGGTTTGAGGGCCTGATATGTCTAAGCCTGGAGTACCTTTTCAGTTAGTGTGGCTGCGTAATGATTTGCGTTGTTATGATAACGCTGCGCTGTATTTTGCCGCTGAAGCTGCACAGCGTTTACAGCAACCTTTAGTGGTATTGTTTGCTGCGACTAAAGACAGTTGGCAAGCGCATGATATGGCGCCGATTAAGCAAGATTTTATCAGACGACGGGTGCAGGCGTTACAGCAGGAGTTGGCTCAGCTTAATATCCCTTTACTGGCGATAGAAGCCTCAGACTATGCCAGTATGCAGCCGTTGTTTCAGTTGCTGGCAGACTTGGGTATGGCGGCATGTTACGCCCACACCGAATATGAGCTTAGAGAGCAGCATCGGGATCATAAGATTACAGCGCTATTAGCAGCGCGTGGCATTGCGTGTTTTTGGTACGATAAGCTTTGTGTTATGCCGCCTGGCAGCATCAAAACACAAAGTGGTGATGTGTATAAGGTGTTCACGCCTTTTAAGCGTAACTGGCTACATCAGTTGGAGCAACGCGGCATCACTTGCTTGAAAAGGCCGCAGTTAACTACTGAATTAGCGGCAATAACTGAGCAGCTAAAGCAAAGTGTAGTCCAGCCGCTAGCAACAGCTGGCTTTCCTGCTTTGCTGGCGGGGGATAACAGCTCAGCAGATTGGCCGGTGGCTGAGCACCAAGTACTTGAGCAAATGCGCCTGTTTTGTCAGCAACAGGTCGCGGATTATCAGCAGCAGCGTGATTTTCCGGCAAAACCGGGTACCTCTAAGTTATCTGCCTACCTGGCGATAGGGGTGTTATCAGCACAGCAGTGCGTCAGCCGCTTGCAGTTGGAGGCGGCTACGCAACTGAGCATTGAAAGGAGCGGTGCAGCTGTGTGGTTATCTGAGCTTATCTGGCGTGAGTTTTACAAACATATACTGGTAGCCTTCCCGGATCTGATAAAACATCGTCCTTTTCAAGCGGAAACCGCTGCCATCCGCTGGCCGAATGACCCCGCGCTTTTTAACGCCTGGTGTCAGGGTAATACCGGATATCCAATCGTTGATGCGGCGATGCGTCAGCTGAACCAAACCGGTTGGATGCATAACAGATTGCGGATGATTGCCGCCAGTTTTCTGGTTAAAGACCTGCACGTTGACTGGCGTCTGGGTGAGCAGTATTTTATGTCAAGATTGATCGATGGCGACTTTGCTGCCAATAATGGCGGCTGGCAGTGGGCGGCGTCGACCGGTACAGATGCAGCACCTTATTTTCGAATATTCAACCCGGTGACACAAAGCGAACGGTTTGATCCTGCCGGAGATTTTATTAAAGGCTTTATTCCTGAGCTTAATAAACTTGATGCCAAATCTATTCATTGGCCGCACAAAGTATCTACACCTAAAGGGTACGCTAAGCCTGTCGTCGATCATGCTGCTGCCCGTATAATTACCCTGGCTTTATTTAAAGAGGTGAAACAATAGCATGACTGAACAAATGGACAGCAGACTAGCGGCCTTTCTGGCATTTTATAACCAGCTGTCACATCAGGGCTTACATGGCTTAACAGCACTGTACCATGCTGAGGTAGAGTTTATCGATCCTGTCCACCAAATCCAGGGTTGCCGGCAGCTACAAGAGTATTTTGAACATGCCTATCAAAGATTAACCTCTTGTCAGTTTACTCTGGTGTCTCACAGCGCCTCCGCCGATTGTGGTTTTATCAGTTGGCAGATGACCTTGCAGCATCCGGCTATTAATAAAGGCCGCACGATAACCGTGCCTGGTTGCACTGAACTGCGCTGGCACCAGGGGTTAATTCGTTATCATCGGGATTATTATGATTTAACGGATTTGGTGTACCAACATTTGCCAGTCCTTGGCTTTGTAACAACTAAAATTAAACATAGAATGGCGAAGGCCTGACGGGAAAAGACGTATGCGCATAGCAGTAATTGGCGGTGGTATTTCTGGCATGATGGCCTGGTATTTATTACAACAAAAATACCTGGTAACCTTATTTGAATCGAATGATTATCTGGGCGGTCATACGGCAACGGTTGATGTCCAATATCAGGGGCAACACTATGCTATTGATACTGGCTTTATTGTGTTTAACGACTGGACTTACCCGGTGTTTAACAAGTTTATTGCTGAGCTTGGTGTAGCATCTTTGCCTACAGAAATGAGCTTTTCGGTAAAAAATACGCTGACTGATCTGGAATACAATGGCAATAGTTTTGCCAGCCTGTTTGCGCAAAAACGCAATCTAATGCGTCCATCTTTTTATCGCATGTTATTGGATATTACCCGTTTTAATAAGTTGGGTAAGCGTTTAATTGAACAGGATCATGCCGATCTTGATCTGGAATTAGGTGTTTTCTTAAGTAAATACCAGTTTGGTAAAGCAGTAAGAGATAATTATTTACTGCCGATGGGCGCCGCTATCTGGTCTGCAGGCCTGACCGATATGCCACAGTTTCCGGTACGGTTTTTTCTGCGTTTCTTTAATAACCATGGTTTATTAAATATCAATAACCGGCCGCAATGGTCGGTGATTAAAGGCGGCTCTAAGCGTTATGTTGAGGCCTTACTGGCTAAACTGGGCACTGACAATTTGCGATTAAAGCAGAACATCAAAGCTGTTAACCGTGATGAGCAAGGCGTGTTACTCACATTTGCTGATGGTCAAACGGAGCGATTTGATAAAGTGGTATTTGCCTGTCACAGTGATCAGGCGTTAGCCTTATTGGCGGATGCCAGCGCGCAAGAGCAAGCAGTACTTGGCGGTATAGCCTATCAGCAAAATGAAGTGGTCCTGCACACTGACACCCGTTTATTACCGAAGCGTAAAGCAGCCTGGGCATCATGGAATTATAATCTGGATAATAGTCAGAGCCAGCGTGCCACTTTAACTTACAATATGAATATTTTGCAGCAGTTAACGGCGCCAGTCACTTTTTGTGTGACGCTGAATAATATTGCGGCCATTGACCCTGATAGCATACTTGGCATCTATCAATATGCGCACCCGGTATACAATATGATGACCATCGAATCACAGAAACAACGTGAGAGCATCAATGGCAAGCAGCACAGCTATTTTTGCGGTGCTTATTGGTATAACGGCTTTCATGAGGATGGTGCCCGCAGCGCGGTCGATGTGGCGGCAATGCTGGGTGTCAGTTACTGATGCAATCAGGACATGCAGTGTATTGCGGCAGGGTGGGCCATAAACGCTTTTTACCTAAGCAGCATGGTTTTGACTATGCCTACACTAGCTATTGGCTGGATGCGGCTATGTTACACAACGGTAGTCTGGCGTTGCATGGTATTAGTTGTAACCGTTTTGCCGCGCTGAGTTACCGACGTACAGATTACCTGGCGGGGGTAGCCGATTTAGCACAGGCTGTGCGTGACAAAGTAAAGTTGTTAGGTGGTATGAAGGCGGTGTCAAAAGTATTTTTACTAACACCACTGGCGAATTGGGGTTATTATTTCAGTCCGCTTACCTTGTACTATTGTTATGATGAGGCCGATGAATTCTGTTATTTACTGGCTGAAGTCAGCAATACGCCCTGGAATGAACGTCATTATTACCTGCAAACTATTGATAGCGCGTTAATGCTATATCAGCATGATAAAGCTTTTCATGTATCGCCATTTAACCCCATAGATATGCAGTATCGCTGGCAGATACCCGCGCCTGCAGAGCAACTGTATTGCAGTATTACTAATTTTAAAGAGCAACAAGCAGTATTCAGTGCCTGGTTTAGCTTGCAGCGCTTTACGCTGGACGCCGCCAGCCGTCGTCGCATCCTGATCCGGCATCCGTGGCAAAACGTACAGGTAATGTGGCGAATTTATTGGCAAGCATTAAAGTTGTTTATAAAAGGTGTACCCTATTATCCGCATCAAAAATCCAAGGGATCTTAAGTTATGAGTTTATCGTTAACCGATAATGCTGTATTTGATAATCTGAGTTTACTCGACCGCTTGTGTCGCAAGTTCAGTCTGAAATTTTTAGCTGAGTTACGCCATGGTGATATCACCCTGATAGAAGGGGATGAGCAGTTACAATTAGGCGAAGCGGGTGCTGCGCTTAAAGTCACCATCACTGTACTTGATCCTGCGTTTTATCAAAAACTGGTGTTAGCCGGCTCAGTCGGCGGCGGTGAAGCTTATATTCATGGCTACTGGCGCTGCGATGATTTAACCAGTTTAGTTCGGATATTTGCAAAAAACCTCAGTTTACTCGATGGTATGGATGCCAGCTGGACCCGGCTGGGGCGGCCGCTACTGAAGTTGTTAGATTGGCGAAATACCAACAGTAAACAGCAAGCAAAGAAAAATATTGCTGCGCATTATGATTTGGGGAATGACATGTATCAGCTGTTTTTAGATAACAGCATGATGTATTCCAGTGCGGTTTACCCGCATGAACAAGCTGACTTAAGTATGGCGCAACAACATAAATTACAGCAGATATGTGAAAAATTACAGTTAACGGCTGACGATCATCTGCTGGAAATTGGCACCGGTTGGGGCGGTATGGCTATTTATGCTGCCCAGCATTATGGTTGTAAGGTCACCACTACTACCATTTCAGCTGAGCAACTGGCCTTTGCTAAAGCCAGAGTTAATGAGCTGGGCTTAGCAGATAAAATCACTTTATTGTTTGAAGACTATCGCGATCTGACTGGCCAGTACGACAAGCTGGTATCGATAGAAATGATTGAAGCGGTAGGTGATAACTACCTGGATAACTATTTTGAAAAATGCAGCAGCTTACTTAAGCCAGATGGTTTAATGGTATTGCAAGCCATTACTATCGTTGACCAAAGGTACCAGCAGTACGTGAAAGAAGTCGACTTTATTAAACGCTATGTGTTTCCTGGTGGTTGTTTGCCTTCGATTAGCCGTATGGCGCATGCGCTTAGCAGTAAAACTGATATGGTGATCCGTCAGGTACATGATATTGGCTTTGATTACGCCAAAACACTGCGTCATTGGTGTGATAATTTTATGCAGCAACGTGATGCCGTGCATCAATTGGGCTACGACGACAACTTTATTCGTTTATGGCATTTTTATCTGTGCTACTGCGAAGGTGGCTTTTTAGAGCGGGCTACCAGTGCCGTGCATATGGTGATGTCAAAACCCGCCAACCGCAGTGCCGCTATATACCGTTAATCAGTAATTAAGGGCCTTTGGGCCCTTTTTGTTTATATCATTCTGTCAGTTTGAATTGAGCGTTACTTCAGGCGTCACTGTGATGTCATCAGATCTCAATTCAGCCTCTGCCGGTAAGGGGCTATCAGCATCAACGTCTGGGTTTGGCGTAACACGAAATCGCGTTAAACCTATTAAGCGGCCTGATTCAGTCACTATCTGGACTTGCCAGTTGCCACCAGGATAAGGGGGAAATACACGTTTTTGACTCCATGCCCGATATCCGCCTTCCCGCCCCCCTCGAGTGGTTAGCATAATACGTTCAACTTCACGACCATTATGCAGCCAAACATGGTAAATGTTTTCTTGTAAGCCACGTGGAGCCCGTACCGCAGTCCAGGTAAAAAGCCCTTGTTGCAGTTCATTAACTGAGAGTTCTGTGATAGCAGCACCTGGCTCACGCTCAATGGTATTGACGTGGTGAGACACTATTATTGTGGTCAGCCGCATTCCCGCAGGCGGGATCCAGTTTTGTAATTGCCATAAGGTGCCAGCCATTAACGCCAGCATGCCAGCCAGCAAAGGAAAACGCCACCAACGCCCTGGCGGCAATATCCTAGCTAAACTGGGCAAGCTAAAGATTAAAGCGGCCAGAATCGCGGCTATCAAACTTTGCTGAGTGGTCAATTGTAATAACAAGGGTAGTACTACCAGTAAGACTACAAATAATGCAAATGTATGAAAAGCAACGAATAACGCATATCTGCTGGCTAAATGTTTATAATAAAGCGGGTCGATTATAGACACTAAAGCGCACAAAATTAATAAACCAGTGAATATGCCCTGTGCATGATCCCAACTGGTGACTACCAGAAAAAAGGGCAGTACAAAAAATAAGCTTTCCTGATGCACCAGTTGTGTTAAAAACCGCACGACAACAGGCGACAGACTCCAGCCAAAATGTTTAAACAGACTGGCTCTGAGCCAGCTATCTACTAACAGCAGCAACCAGCTTGCCAACATAACAATAGCAATAATCTGGGCAATAGATTCTTTACGATCAATCAGCACGTAACTGGCAATGCCGGAGACAAATGCCAACACTGCCATCAAGCCCGAATGGCGTTGGAATAATGCAATCAGACAGATAACGACAGGTTTTAAGGCATCTAGTCTGGCAGCCGCAGCTAATTTAACTGTCAACGAGCATGATCCCAGCGTCTAAGATCACAATTTTTTTATCTTTATACAGGGTACCAATGGCTTGTTTATAGGCTTTTTTGCTGACACCAAACATGTCGTATATTAACTCTGGTGAGCTTTTATCTGTCAGGGCCAGCTTGCCGTTATTTTGCTTTAGCTTGTCGAGAATACGCTTAGTCAGCTCCTGAGCTTGCTTGTAGGTAGCGGAATTAAGACGTAGATCAATTTTGCCATCATCACGCACTTTTACCACATAGGCTATCATCTGCTCACCACGTTTTAATGGCTTAAACACTTCATTGCTATACAGCACGCCCCAATGTTGATGGTTTATCACGGCTTTATATCCAAGATCCGTGGCTTCGCTGATAATAATATCCACCTTATCACCCGGTGAATATTGCGCTGGTGTTTTATGCAGGTGGCGGTCTAATTTGGTTGATGCAACAATACGGTTGCTTAAGTCGACATAACAGTACACCAGATAGCGTTGGCCTTCTTTTAACGGTATAAGTTGCTCGCTAAAGGGCACCAGCAAATCTTTTTTTAAGCCCCAGTTTAAAAAAGCCCCGACTTTAGTGCTGGCAACAACCGGCAACATGTCCACCTGGCCTACCATAATGGCCGGTTTTTCAGTGGTAGCAATCAGTTGATCTTCCGAATCCAAATACAGAAACACGTCAAGTAGGTCGCCAGGTTGTAAATTGGCGGGTGCAACATTATTAGGTAACAGGATTTCACCCCAGCTCAGGCCATCCAGATAAAAACCAAATTTAACCTGTTTTTTCACAGTCAGGGTATTAAGCGTGCCTAAGGCGATCATGTTTGCTCCACTAGCGAATGTTATCGATGCTATTGTAACTGTTTTTGTGCGGCGCAGCGCGATTAATCCACTTTACCGCTGGTAACACTGAGCTAATTACGCCTATCATCGTATAAATAGCATCAATAAATAAGAGAGTAGTAAGATGGATTGTCGGCAGTTTCTGGATATTAAGCAGTACGAGTTCCTGATGAATTTTTTTATGCGCCGCCAGCAGCAATTAGAGTTGAGTAAGTTGGATGAGCCTTTATCATATGACGGCTATAGTCAGTATGATCAGCTTAGTCAGCAAGTGATAAAAGAAGCAGAACAAGCTTTTTTAGCCTGTTACCAACAGCCGGTACCGCCCATCGTTTATACTAATTTGTTTCATTTAGCCGAGCTGGAGCTGGCCGGTAAAAGGCCAAGAATCAAAGCACCCAGCCAACTACAGTAGCGCTAATCCAGTCGTTTAAGTGCGTCAGTCAGCATCGGAATATCTAAACGTTCATTTAATGGCACTAAGGTGCCGGCTGACCAACTGCTGTGGCTGCCATCCTGGCGCAGCAGCATCATTTTGTCTTTGCGAATACTGATAATATCTCCCTGACTAAGCAACAACTTGGGCAGTGCGCTGGGCGCTAGTAAATTATCACCTAATAAAGGTTTACTACTGTTACATCCCGCAGCGGCTAACAAGCTGGGTAACCAATCTAAGTGTTGGCTGCCGTGCTGTTTTAACTGTTGTGTCAGTGCGGGCCAACGCACCAGAATCGTTACCGGGGCCAGAGCCACTTGTTGCGGTTTACTGTGTAGCGGCACCAGTACAATATGTTGATAGTGCTGATAGTTAGCAAAGCGTAATTCTGGTTCATCATCGAACACCACACTAAAGGGCGCCGCAGGCATTGGCATTAACCAGCTTAATTCAGAAGCCAGAGCTTTGCTTTGAGTATGGATACTGACAAGGCTTGCAGGCAACTGTTGTAACCAACTGGGTGCTTGCTGTAACTGCTGAAGACTCTGCTCGTCTAATAAAAACTGCCCATACAACAAATTTAGCAAGGCCTCTTGCGGCTTGCTTGGTGCATAGTGCTGATCGTGTAATCTAAATCCCTGCTGGCGAAAGAATGTGACTTGTGAGGGGCTAAGCTGCTCACTAACCAGGATCAGGGTGGATTCAGCAGGCGCAGGGCCACAATGTAATGCGGTATATTCTGCCTGTGGTGTGTCAGGGGTTAAAAATGCCGCCTGGCGTTTAGCGCGCTGGCTCAAATCGACCAGTTGATAGCGCGACAATAAACTTTTGGCGGTGGCAGGGTATGAAAAGGGCAGTACATTGTCTTGCTTGGTAATATCCCATTTTAAGTTGGCATCAGCGTAGATATGCAGCAGGTGACTAAGCATAAAGCTACCAATAAAAAATATTAATATGGGTTTTTTAAAGGTGCTCTGATTCAGATAGCTGATTTTTTTCCAGCAGAAATTACCTATTAATAATTGGGTTGCAAATAATACTGCGCCTACCACCAGCACAATAGCAATAAAGTTTCGCAGATTGGTCACGACTTGCTGGCGTAATAACTCCACTGTCTGATCATAAGACGCGCTGCCAATATGGTAGCCCAGCTGGGCATAGACATAAGCATCAAATATCAGTACTACCAGGCCCAAACTGGCCAACACGGCAGCAAGGCCCCTTATATGGCGCTGATAAGGAAAAATCAGACACAAAGGGAAAATAGTCAGGATAAAAAACATGAAGCATAAAAATGCGGTATGGCCAAACCAGTTCAGTGACAAATAGACCCAGCCCAGAAAAGACACAGGCGCAGGTTCAGATAACCAGTACACAGCGGTGACGACCAGTGCCAGCAGTATATTAAAAAAACTGAACCAGTGACCCCAATTTAGCAGCCGGTGCACTTTTTTGACTAAAGAAAGGTTTTGCTCCAGCACCATGGTAATTAATTGCTTTTGCTATCAACAGCGTCAAGCAGGGCCTGACTAAAATGGCTGGCGACAGCCTGACGTTGTGCTGCAGGTACACTGCTATTAAGCACATGGCTGACGGCATTGCCCAGACACATCAGGCTAAGTTCAGTGGTCGCCTGGTTAGCATGCAGGGTGTCTAACAGCTTATTCACCAGGCTTTCGATCTGGGCAGTAGAATATTTTGATACAATTGGCATGTAATACTCGAAAATTAACGACAGTAAACAAGTAGAATAGTAACAGACTTCAGAATAAACAGGAAAAATTATGTCGGTACAGATGCAGCATTTGGCGATTAACTATATAGCGCTGACAGACAATGGTGAGCATAAAGCGCATTATCGGGATGGTTTAATTAGCCTAAGTCCGGAAGTGGGCGCCTTAGTTGAACAGTTACATTTGGCCTATAACGGTAAACCTGCCAAAGGCTATGCCGCTTTTACCGCAGAAAAACCACAACACTTTGTAACCGCCTTAGCTGACTGGCAAGGCGATAACTCAAATTTTACCGGCTTTAGTAAAGCGGCCACCGATGCCCTGGTGCAGCAGTTAAGTCAGCATCAACTTCCGGAAAGCGGTTATTTACTGTTAGCGCACTATCGTTTTTTAACCAGTGATTTTTTACTGATTTGCTTATTAGGCAGTAAAGATCACTTTGCGCTGACCGATCAGCTAGATTTATCCACTTCGCGACATTTAGACATTGCCCGCATGCAACTGGCCGCGCGCATAGATTTAACTGAGTATCAGGTTAACCAGGCCGCGGGGCATTATATCAGCTTTATTCGTGGCAGAGCCGGGCGCAAAGTGGCCGATTTTTTCTTAGACTTTCTTGGTTGTGAAGAAGCCACTGATGCCAGAGCTAACAGTAAAACAGTGCTGGCAGGAGTAGAAGAGTATCTTAGTGCTGCTGAGTTTGATGCTGCTGAAAAAACCAGTGCCAGACGTGAGGTATTTGATTACTGTGAACAACGCGCTAAAGCCGGGCTTGAAGTGGTGCTAACGGAGCTCTCTGCAGTAGTAGATCCTGAGCAGCAAAATGGGTTTTTACATTACTGTCAGGAGCAGCAATTAGCGGTAGCGGCGCAGTTTCCGGTTGAAGTAAAAGAGCTGAAGCAACTGGTCAAATTTAATGGAAGTGGCGCGGGTTTGTCGTTAAGTTTTGATGAGAAGTTACTGGGTGAGCGGGTGCAATATAATGCCGCAACCGATACGCTGGTAATTAAGGGCACGCCGCCTAATCTTCGTGATCAGCTACAACGTTTTGTTCAGGGCTATTCGTCTTTTGATTCGTCTTCGTCATAGTCTTCGATGTAGTGGTTGAGTTGCTTACTTCTGCGGCTTTAAATGGCTTATTGGCCAGCCGCAGCAGTAGTAATATGTTACTGATTATCAGCCCAAAAGCGAATAATAGTGCTAGCGTCAGTGGCCAGTTCATCGGTTCTGCTTGCTCAGATCACAGATATTTTCAACGTAGTGCTGATACAAGTAAGGTAATTCGCTTAGCACGCACTGCTGTTCTGCAATAGGATGAGCCAGCAAAGCCTGTCGCAGTGTTTCAACAGAAAACGCGGCTAAAAAGGCTTGAGATAAAGGCGCATAACTCAGATGCCAGGGTTCTGCCGCTACCCCCCCCTGATAACGTAAATAAGGCCGGAAAAAACCAAAGTTTTCAGCGTTAGTAGTTAACCAGGCATCCATTCTGGCAAAAGGGCCTCCCGCTTGATATTCAGTAGTGAGTAATTGCGGCTGATAATCTGAGCTAACCGCCGCCGCATCATACAAATCTAACTCTGTGCCCCAGTGGTGCCGGCTAGCGCCTGGCAAAGCGGAGTACAGCATGATGGCTTCTAGTTTTTTGAGGCCACTCAGCTGTGTGATATCCACAATTTGTTGCTGTAAATTGTAGACAGGGCGCTGCCCGTTACACTTAGCTTGCCATATGGCCGCCTGACGCTCAAAACTGCGAAAGGCCGAGACAATCTGAAGTGATATCCCATCCACCATCGCGGCCTTGCATAACGCCAGCCAGGCATCCAGCATCTGGGCATGCGCTAAGTGCTGCGCGCTAAATGGGCACAGATGCTGCTGGCTGCGCCCGGTTAGCATTTGTGGCGTAATATTAAGTGTTGGCATTGACGAGTTGCTGTTGCAGGTTAACCAGTAAGGCCTGGTACATGTCAGCTAACAGGGTTAGGTCGGAAATAGACACGCATTCATTAATTTTATGAATAGTGGCATTACAGGGGCCTAACTCAACTACTTGTGCACCCGTGGGGGCAATAAAGCGGCCATCGGAGGTGCCGCCGGTGGTTTCCAGCCTTGGGCTGAACCCTTGCACCTGCTCTACTGCTCCTACTACAGCCTCAACCAGGCTTCCGCTATCGGTTAAGAAGGGTAAGCCATTTAAAATCCAGCTGAGCTGATAGTCCAGGCCATGTTTATCCAAAATAGCGTAGACCCGTTGCTGTAATTGCTCTGCTGTCAGTTCAGTGCTGTAGCGAAAATTAAACATGACCTTTAGTTCACCCGGGACGATATTTGATGCCCCGGTGCCGGCCTGAATGTTGGCAATTTGAAAGCTGGTTGCCGGGAAAAAGGCATTGCCATTATCCCAATGTTCTGCGGCCAGTTCTGCCAGAGCGGGCGCGGCTTTGTGCACCGGATTATCGGCTAAATGCGGGTAGGCGACATGCCCCTGAATCCCTTTGACCGTTAAATGCCCGGTTAAAGAACCACGACGACCGTTTTTAATGACATCACCCACTTGCTGAGCGCTAGACGGCTCACCAACCAGACACCAGTTAATTTTTTCCTGACGTTGCTCCAGCGTCTCGATAACCCGCACAGTACCATTTATAAAGGGGCCTTCCTCATCACTGGTCAGTAAAAAAGCAATATCAAAAGCCGGCTCTGGTGTTTGAGCGATAAAGCGTTCAGTGGCCACCAACATCGCGGCCAGGCTGCCTTTCATATCCGCCGCACCGCGGCCAAATAAGGTGTCGCCAATGATAGTCGGCTGAAAAGGCGGGGTATGCCATTGTGCTTCTGGCCCGGTAGGCACCACATCAGTGTGCCCGGCAAAGCAAAATAGCGGTTTGTTTTTTCCAAACCGCGCCCACATATTTAACGTATCTTCAAATGGCAGCATTTCAATGTCAAAGCCAATAGCCGCTAAACGCCCGGCAAACAGGGCTTGGCAACCTGCATCTTCTGGCGAAATTGAAGGGCGGCTGATTAAGTCCATGGCTAACGCTAAAACAGGGTTGTGCAGAGGGTCCAACAGGGTCATGTTATTGTTCCAATAATTGTTGATATTGTTCGGCATTAAAACCTAGCAAGTAGGTGCTGTCTTTAAATAACAGCGGGCGTTTGATCATTGCCGGTTGTTGCAGCATCAATGCCAGCGCTGTTTGCTCGTTAAGATCAGCTTTTTGCTCAGCGGGCAGGGCTCTGAAGGTGGTGCCGCGGGTGTTAAGTAAATTCTGCCAGCCAAGTTGCTGACTAAAACTGGCCAGTAATGCGGCCGATAGGCCATCCTGGCGGTAATCGATAAATTGGTAAGGAGCCTGGTGTTGCTCCAGAAACTTACGGGCTTTTTTAATGGTGTCGCAATTTTTGATGCCATAAAGCGTAATCATGGTGGCGGCAAACTCCGGGTATTGCTGAGAAAAACAGCCCTAGAGTCTACCGCAGACTGACAGTTTCTAAAATAGCGCTGCTGGCATTTCAGACAAAAATCTGTTTTGTTTCAGAGAGCTTTAAGGTTGTCCACAGAAGCTGTGGGTAACCTTGTTAAGAAGCGGGAATAAAGCATCTAATTATTTGAAATATAGGATTTTGTTTTAACGGTGTTGTTTTTGAGCAGCTGTGGCAAAGTAATTAACAGCGTACTATGCTACAGTTAAAGCAACTGCGCATCAGGCTGTCAGGGGAATAACGATGCAAATGAATATGTTTAGAGTGTTACAAACCGGGCGTGACTATAGTCAGGTTTGGCCGGTAAAGCCTGAGCTGAATGCGTTATTTCCGGAAAATAAAATCATTCAACTCACCCGTTTTTCATTTCGCTTTTTGCCGGTGTTTGCGGTAATTACAGCAATGTTTCAGTTAAAATTGCTAGGCGCTGAGCAGCTCGGGACTATTATGGCAATGATGTTTTTTCTGATCAGCCTGCCATTACAAGGTTGGTACTGGCTGGGAGTGCGTGCCAGTACGCCTTTACCGCCCGCATTACTAACCTGGTGTCAGCAACTGCGTGAAAAAATGCAGACTCAGGGTATTGAGCTTAAATCAGAGCAGGCGCCAAAAAGTTACTTGGATTTGGCGCAGCTGCTCAAACAAGCATATCAACAACTTGACAAGGCTTTTATCCGGCAGTGGTTTTAAGATAAGTTAAACTCTGACCAGACCGGAGCATGATCTGACGGTCGCTCTATGCCTCTGAGTTCGTAATCAATATCAGATGCTATGCAGCATGCTGCCAGTGCTTTCGTGGCCAACACCACGTCAATGCGCAGGCCGCGGTTATCATCAAAGCCTTTAGAGCGGTAATCAAACCAGCTATAGCGTTCTGTGGTTGTCGGGTGCAAGCTGCGAAAGGTATCCACTAAACCCCAGTCTTTTAAGCGTGCTAACCAGGCGCGTTCTTCTGGCAAAAAGGAGGTTTTGCCTTCACGCAACCAGCGTTTAGCATTGGCTTCGCCGATGCCTATATCGACATCTTCTGGGGAGATGTTAATGTCGCCTATCACCGCTAACAGCTCGTCAGGCTGGTGATGTTGCAGCAAATAATGCTGTAAATCATCATAAAATTTGGCTTTTGCAGGAAACTTAGTAGGATGCTCCCGGTTTTCACCTTGCGGGAAATAGCCGTTAAGTACAGTCAGACTGCTGCCATTTGCCAGTGCAAATTTGCCGATAATCATGCGTCGTTGCGCGTCAGTAGCATCGCCGGGAAAGCCATATTGCAGCTGAGTGGCGGCTTGCTTGCTAAGAATAGCCACGCCATAATGGCCTTTCTGGCCAAAGTAATACACCTGATATCCCATAGCTTGCACTTGTGCCAACGGGAACTCATCGTCATGTACTTTAATCTCTTGCAAGCCAACAATATCGGGCTGATGTTTGTCAAGAAGTGCCTGCAACTGATGCAACCTGGCACGGATGCCGTTAATATTAAAAGAAATAATTTTCATTAAGCTGGTCCGGTTATTTACCACTAAAGGCTGGATCATAACATGGAAAACCTGAAACAGGGCAAGCCAGCCAGGCCAAGAGAACAGGAGATATTGTGTTGATGCGACAACAGGCGCTTCCTTTTACTTATCAAACCGTGTTTAGTGCGCGTCGGCGCACTGTGGCAATCAGTGTGCAGCAAGCAGCCGTCACAGTCAGGGCGCCCAAGGGGTATTGTCAGCAGCAACTACTGACGTTACTTACCGATAAGCAGCATTGGGTGATGCAGCACTTGCAACGACAACAGGCTCAGTTACTGCCTGAGTTATCAAAGCGAACAGAGCTTTGGTTTGCCGGGCAGCAGCTGTCACTAAGCTGGCAATATGCCCCTAAGGGGGGACTAAGCCTGCAACATCAGCATATACAACTCACGGTGCCAAAAACGGTTACCGCAGAGCGACTTGACGCCTATTTAGCCAAATTGTTAAGGCAATGGCTAGAGTCACAAGCGACCGATTGGTTTGCAGAGCGTGTGCAGCATTGGCAAGAGGTGATGCAGGTTAAACCGACTCAGTTACAACTGGGTAACTGGCGTCGTAAATGGGGGTATTGTGACAGTAAAGGCCGGGTGGGGTTTAATTGGCGTTTATTGCAAGCGCCAGCCTGGGTTGCCGACTATGTTGTCGTGCACGAACTGGCTCATCTGCGGCACCTTAATCACTCAGCCGCTTTTTGGTTGTGGGTACAGCAGCTATATCCATTACATAAAGCCGCCAGTGATTGGTTAACACAACATCAGACAGAGCTGTATTGGTAAAAAAAAGCCGGCACAATGGCCGGCAATACACACAAGGACTTCGAACGGGAGAGAAACACAACATCAACACAACTATAAACTCTGACCGGCATATATTGAAAAGATTCCATGACAAATAGATTATTTTCAATTTATTTTTAGTTTTTGCAATTTAAAGGCTAACTGGTTTAAGCTTCTGGCCAAATATGCTGGTGCGCTGTTGTCACCAGTCTTACCAGACCCGCCTATGGAGTATAGCGAGATGGCTAATCCAGCACGATTATTACAGATTGCATCCTTACTTGATGTTACCCGCTTAACGGATGAGGATAGCTCGGCTGAGGTCGAACAATGGCTGACTGACTTGCCCTTGCTACCGACGTCTGTAGCGGCCTATTGTGTTTATCCGCAGTTTTTAGCGCAAACATCATCCTACATTACCAAGAAGGGTTTCACTGCGGCCCTGGCAACAGTGGTCAATTTCCCCTCCGGAAATCTACCGGTAGATCTGGTGTTGCAGCAAATTGAGCAGGCTTTAGCACTGGGTGCTCAGGAGATTGACTGTGTATTACCTTATCAGGCATTGCTGAGGGGGGAGCATGGTTTTGTTAAACATTTTTTGTATGATATTCGACAGGCCTGTGCCGGCAAATGCTTAAAAATTATTATTGAGTCGGGTGAGTTAGTCACAGCACAACAAATTGCCAAAGCCAGCGAGCTGGTGATCGACGGGGGGGCTGACTTTGTTAAAACCTCTACTGGCAAGGTACCCGTAGGTGTCACTATGGAAGCGGCACGTATTATTTTAACCGTGATTGCCGCCAGTGAGCGCCCGGTGGGCTTTAAAGCATCTGGCGGCGTCAGGACTTTGCAGCAAGCTGAGGCATTGACCGAATTATACGAAAGTGTCACCGGCAAACAAGCTACTGCTCAAAGGATGCGTATCGGTGCCAGTGCGATATTAACTGAATTGGCAGACGCTATCAGCAGTCAGGCCCGAGCGAAGTGAGTAGCGCTCAGCGTTTAAAGCCGCTTCGCACTTTTTCAAACTGTTGTACTAATTCCTGATAGCGTTGCTGGTGATGCTCTGGTAACGGCATGTTATCAACAATTCTGAACGTTTTTTTGCACTTTTCATATAGCTCATGCGGGCGTGATTTTTGTTGGCTGTAGAGTATTTGCAGTGCACTTTGAATATAGTTTAACGCGGCGCCGGTATTCATCGGCGCCAACTCCAGGGCCAGTTCAAAACGTTGCAGGGCAGCAGAGAATTGTCCGGTTTTATATAAGGCTATTCCTTCTTTATTTAATGCTTTAAAACGCTGTTGTAGCTGCTCGGCATGGCGGTTTTGCTCTGTCAGCAAGTGCTTTAGAACCGGATTGTTTTGCATATCAGTACTGATCAGTTGTTGTAGCGATGACGCTTGTTCATATTCGCCGATTTGGTTTAACAACATGACGGTATCAGGAATGGTATCGGCTTGCGCTTGAGCCTGCTCTGCCACGACGGCATAGCTTTTTTTGGCCTGAAACTGCTGGCCACTGACCGACTCTAATCTGGCCTGACACAGCGATTCAAACACATCAAAATCAATTTCCCGTACCAATTGCTCGTCGCGACGTGCTCTTTGTAATGCCAGCAGGGCTTCTTGTTGATAACGATTACGCAACTGCGGCTCGTCTGCCTGGCTGGCGGCGTCAATTACAGAGCGAATATAGTTTAACAGGTGAATAATATCCTGACGCATGGAACGGCGGGTGATTTCATACAATTGCTTACTGGCTTGTACTTGAGCAGGAACATCATGCAGCGCATGGGCAATTTTCAACATCAAATATTGTCGGCTTAAAGAGTAGGGAGCGATGTCAGCTGCTGCTTTAATACAGCTAAACGCCTGCTCAGGTTCTTGCTTAGCCACATAACATTGCGCCATTAAATCATAGGCTTCAGCAAAATAACGATTCTCATTAATAGCTTCTTCGCACAGCGCCAGGCAGTCAGTGAAATGG
Organism: Arsukibacterium sp.; assembly: GCF_036735525.1. Classification (NCBI taxonomy): domain Bacteria; kingdom Pseudomonadati; phylum Pseudomonadota; class Gammaproteobacteria; order Chromatiales; family Chromatiaceae; genus Arsukibacterium; species Arsukibacterium sp. Next base: position 65,448 of record NZ_DAINOE010000005.1, read on the forward strand.
CGTTGTGATAAGCTGATTTTGGCACGCAGGATAAGTGCCCAGCCACTGCGGCGCTGCTCTAACTCAATAGCCAGTAGTTGTTTCGCTTCATCAAAGCGCTGCAACTTTAGCAAGTTTTCAATCAGTACTCTCTTGCAAAACTGTTGATAGCGGCTATTTTGGCTAAGTTCTTGTTGGCATAATTCAACGATACGCTCTGGCAGTTCATCATGTAGCGCTTGAAACATGGCGCTAAGGTGAGACTTTTTATTCTGCAAGCGAACAATTCGATTGCGAAGCACACTTTGTGAAAAAGGCTTCATCAGGTAATCATCCGGCTCTAACTCCACGGCGCTGACCACCATAGGCACAGTATTTTCGCCGGTCACCATCATAAAAATACTGCTGGGTTTTAGGAGTTTTTTTTCACGCAGATCTTCGAGTAACTGTTTGCCGTTTTTACCAATCCCCAGATGATAATCAACAAATAAAATATCAAAGTCGTTATGGTGACACTTGGCCAGCGCTTGCTCGCCACTCGGAGCAAAAGCCACATTTGTCGCGCCCATAGAATACAAAATGCCTTTGAGCATCAGCTGAAAGGCGCGTTGGTCATCGACAATCAATACCCGTTGATTTTCGAGTGTCTTATTATCCATTTTGTTTTACTGACAAGAACTTAGCGACATAGTGCAAGTGTCGGCAATATGCTGGAGATTATCAAGGTTTAAAATAGAGATATAAAAGGATGGGCAGAATTAATTAACTTTTATATTTATTGAAAAATGAAGTGTAGTAATGAAATGGTGGAGGGGGAAGGATTCGAACCTTCGAAGGCAGTGCCGGCAGATTTACAGTCTGATCCCTTTGGCCACTCGGGAACCCCTCCACAAGTGCAGGCGCATATTATCAAACTGTCTTTTGATGTAAAGCATTTTACTTAACTTTTTTGTTTGTCTGCCGATAAAGCCAGCAACAGTGCTAAAAACTAAGCAATATATGCAAATAACCAATGAATGGCAGTTAGATAATCGGCTAAGTCGTTGCCTGAATGAAGCGCAGCGGGCAGATTTTTCGCTATGGTTAGCCATGTTGTCAGCTGCGGTCGATGAGATGGCGCCTTTTTTTACGCTTGAGGTTGAGCAATCGCAGACGAAAGCGGATCTATATCAGGCGCTGGCGGTAGCAAAAGCACGACGCTTTGATTGGCAAGATACAGATATAGCGCTGAGTAAATTACATAGTGAAGCACTTATTAGCGGTGGGCTTGGGCAATTAAAGTTACAGAGTTATTTACAGCCTGGGCCTGTTGTTATGCAGGACAATAAACGTAAACTGTCTGACAGTGTCTGGCAGAATTTAAATCATCATGCCAGGCGCAGGCTGACGGACCCAGCGCTGCAAAAGCCTACGGCTGATGCCACAGGGCTTTATGAGGTATTACAACAACTGCATCAGACCGCATAAAATCTTTCAGTCCGGTCCTGCCGGAGATTCAGGCCTGAGCTGAGGCCAGATGCTGATGACATTGTTTAAATTTTTTACCACTACCGCAGGGGCAAGTGTCATTACGATTAATCTTGTTACTGCTAAATTCGGTTACTCCCGCGGTGTAATACCAGCGATGCTCAAATACAAAATTTGACGTTTCGGCTAAGGTCTCTAGCTTATTGCCACTTATATAGCGGGCAATAAAGCTGACAGTGTGGTTGGTTTCATTAACCTTGATGATATCCAGTGCCACAAAGTGAACCTGCTCAGCAAAAGCAGTGATTTCTTCCTTTATCGTTACTGTGCGCCCGCTTGCATGTTGTGTCTGTACCAGATAATCAATCTGCTTCAGGCAATAAGCGCTATAACGCGAACGCATTAACTGTAGTGGGCTAGTAGCATACTGTTTGGCTGTTAATACAGGTTCACAACATTCAGCAAAAGACAGCTTAGAGCAACAATAGCAATTTAAAGACATAGCAGCTTCTCGTATAAAGGCGGTAAATACATAAGTTACCGCGTTTTTCGTTGGCTATTATAATCTGTTAACCGCGTTTGTTGTTAGCTTAGTGAGTCAGATTGCCCGCTGCAGGCTGCAATTGATATAAGGTCGTTTGTGTTTGTTCGGCTAACTGAGTCAGCTGCGGCTGTGGTTCTGAGCTAAAACAAATCACCACTGAAGTGGTATCTGCCTTTAAGGCTTGTTGTACACAATCGGCGGCAGTCAGCTTTATTGTTGGATGAATAACCAGAATACGATCCACGGGTAATTGGTATGACTCCGCTAAAAACTTATCAGGTAACTGTTGCGGCGCAACCAGTACTATCCAGCCTGTACTGTATTGATGTTGTTTTAGAATATTAATTAATGCCAGTTCAGTACTGTCTTGTCCGGCAGTTTGTACCAGCTGGTATAAGGCAGTGCCAGGCCGAAAATCTGCTTTAATAGCACGCTTAACTAAGGCGTTAGCCGAATAACCATGTTGTTTATTGTTGGTTGAGACTTTCATGCTTGCTCCTAACTGGCTTTATATACAGTGTATAGATATACAGTAGTTGCTGTTGGGATTTTACGCAAGCTTTTTTTAAGGGCAAGCCGGTTTTTTTAGCTGAGCATTTAACACTGGCTAGACCATCTTTAGTGCAAATTAGGCTAGAATAGCCAGTTCGTCAGTTAACTGAGCAGTAATCAGATGTTGTTAGATGATTTTATAACTAAGAATGCAGAGTCCTTTAGCTTTAGCCGACTGCAATCTTGCCGCTTTGCCAAACAGGTTGCGACAGACTTTAATCCTATTCATGATGAAGACGCTAAACGCTTTTGCGTGCCTGGCGATTTATTATTTGCCTACTTGCTCAGTCATTATGGTTTGAATGCGTCTATCAGTTGTCATTTTGCCGGCATGGTCAGTGCGGATGTCAGTTTATATTGTCGCGAAACAGCAGAACACATCCAAATTTGTGATAGCAATGACAAAGTGTATTTAACCTTGCAGCGTTCAGGCGCGCTCACGCAAGACTTAAATATCATCGAACCGCTGATTAAAGACTATGTGCAATTTTCCGGGCAAAACTTCCCTCATATATTACAACCCTTAATGCAGCAACAGCAGGTGATGATCAATCCGCTGCGTCCCTTAGTGATCTATGAAAGCATGGCATTACACTTTACTCAGCTGCCTACTGCGGCTGTGCAGATTAGCCTGGCGTCATCTTCATTAAAAGTTGAGGGTAAGCGCGGTTCTGTTTTATTGAATTTTATTGTCAGCCAACAAGGACAGACCATTGGTGCCGGTGAAAAACGAATGATTTTAAGTAACCTGCAGCCTTACGATCAGCAGATCATGCAGCAGATGGTAGACGAGTATAACCAGCGTAAAGCAAGGCATATTTAGCGCTCGTCTATAGTCAGCTGGCTAACCGTGCATCCTTACTAAGCGTTTTGCGCAAAAAACAGGCAGTCGATTGCGAAAAGCAAATTAGCGCTTGCACAGTGTTTAAATCTCCCTATAATGCGCATCCACAGACGGCGACAACGGTAACGAAGTTGAGTCTGCTAAGC